>NZ_JAPCIY010000044.1:0-34245 GCF_027707645.1 Aeromonas sp. QDB30
TGCCATCGTGCAATAACACCTGCTTGAACGCGCCGAGGGAGGCCGCTTTGAGTTGATGGTCGATACGCAAGGCGATGGCCCGTTCGACCAGCGCTTTCATAAACAGGGCAAAGCTCTCTTTACGCAGCTGATTGTGAAACGGTTTGTAAGAAACCTGATGCTCTTTCGTCAGCTGCAAGGCATTGAAATGACGGTGTAAGCTGGCAATGTCATTGACCTGGTCGCCCCCCATGGCCCGCAACAGTGCAGGTACGAGCATGGCAGGGGTAATGGCGCGCTGACGCAGACAAAACTTGCAGAGCCGAGCAATGCGCTCGAGTGCGGCGGGAGCCAGGAGTTGCTCCAGATAGTGATTAGCATTAATAATGGTCATAGGCTTCGCGCGTGTTGATTTTGTTTGGCGATAAAATTAGATCACAAACGAAGCCTTTTTTATATCTATTTCAATTGGTTGGCGCTAAAGATCCTGTACATGATAAGCCCTTGCCAAGATGCCGGAAAACAAGTTGATCAGTACCTTTACACGAGCCAAGGTGATGGTCTGCCCATTCTCTTGCTGAACCTTGGCGATCTGCTCTTTGAAGGGCAGTTTTTCGATCTCTTGGCCGGGTCGGTAAGGGGTCAGTTTGAGTAACTCGCGAAACTCAACACATTGTGACCGAGTAATCTGATTGAGGGGTAGATCGCCAAACACCTCGATAAACCGGCGGACGACAGCCGCTCGCTCCCGTTGCCAAGTGATAGCCCCCTTGGGATTGATCTTGCTTTGCTGCTCAGCCTGTTTTTCGAAGAACTCACCAAGCCTAGGAGCATCAGGGAGCAACGGTGTGTTGGTTGCAGCGATACCAGCGGGATAAACAGGGGGAACCAGTAGCTGTTCAATACCATAGTCAATTTGCCGATGAGTGGCTTTGAATGCTGTGTTGCAAATCTCGATACAATGGCGGGCCAAACGGTCACACAGCACGGTATAGAGCGGGTTGTCGGAGGGTAGCTCGACGTGAGCCAATGCTAGGCACTCTTCAGCAAAGTGCCTCATCGCGGCATGAAGACGGCGTGAGCTGTAGACCTCGTTGCCTTCAGAATCGGCATCTATTGGTTCCAAAGCATCACTGTAAAACCCGGCAAGCGATGAATACTCATAGCTAACACCGTTCTCGTCCAGCTCACGCAACACATAACGCTCAAGGATCTCAGGGTCACGCAGACGGGAGATTTCCCGCAGCCGCCATGTTCTGGCGATTTGCTCGACCTGCGATTGAGTCAGCTGGGTTTTGGATTCTTGCAGAGCCAACTTGTTACGAGCTCCGGCCAAGATGGCCTGTAGCTCCAAGTTAACCTCAACGGCCTTGGCTTTTGCTTCCTGTGGATCTTTGGTGTCTAGTGAACGCTTAAGCTCACCCTTACCTTCAACGAAGGGACGAAGTGCTGGCGGGATGACTTGACGGATCTTGTAGACCCCCGTCTTCGGGTCTTTTTTGGGGTTCGGCATAATGGCCATTTTGTACCACCTTTCTGGCCCTCCTGACAAAGTGACAGGGGGCGAAGTGTGAACGAAACACCACTAAAACCAGCAAGTTACTGACGCTAAAGAAAAACCCCAACCATCAAGGTCGGGGTTTACTGTTTGGCGGTGAGGGAGGGATTCGAACCCTCGATACGTTGCCGTATACACACTTTCCAGGCGTGCTCCTTCAGCCACTCGGACACCTCACCAAATTTTTACTGCTTGAAGTGGCTTTCGGAGCACGCTGCGCGTGCATCTTGCCGACTTCGTCGGTGGGCAGCCTCTCGGATACCTCACCAAATTCTGGTCTGTGATTTAACGTGTTCAGCCAACACGTGCACTCTGCGCCGTTGCGCTGGAACGGGGCGTAATTTAGGGGAAAGGGCTGCCTGGGTCAACCACTTTTCCCCTTATTTTTCATAATCTTTATCGAGTGCCTATCCCTTGAACAGAATGCCGATTTTTTAAGCCCGTTCAAGGCTTGTCGAGAATGATCAGGCTGTCAGGCAACTCGTTCTGATCCCGGGTGGCGGGGAAGGCGTCGGTCAGAATGGCGCTGGTGCGCTCCACGCACTCCAGGAACCCCTGCTCGACCTCCTTGTTGCGTACCCGAACCACGAAGTCGTCGATGATCTGCTGCCACTGGGTGTTGTCGATGTGCTGGGCGATCCCGTCGTCTACCAGGATCTCCACATAGTGCTCCGCTACCGAGACGAAGATGAGCACCCCGAGCCGGTCCCGGGTGCGGTGAAGTCCCTGCTCGACAAACTGCAGGCGGGCCATCAGGGCGGCCCGGTGACGGCGTACCTTGTTGGGAATGAGTCGCATCTTGATGGGCGTCCAGTGGAACAGCAGGCTCAGCAGCAACCAGACCGACCACTGCACCAGCAGGATCTCGTACCAGCCAAGCCAGAAGCCGAGCTGGAAGACCAGCAGGGGGGTGAGCATGGCCAGCAGGGCGGCCCACAGGGTCGGGATATAGCGATAGCCATCGCTGGCCGGGGCCAGCACGGTGACCAGTTCGGCATCCGTGGCCTGCTCGGCCTGTCGAACCCTGGCCTGCAAGGTGTGGAAAAACTGTTTCGAAATCATCTTGTTGTCTCTTTTTCCCTGATTACCAACCGCCAGATGCACCGCCGCCGCCAAAGCTGCCGCCGCCACCACTGAAACCGCCACCACCACCGCCAGTGCGGCCGCCAAAGGAGCCGGCACCGAATCCACCGGCCATGTAGGCGGCCTGGCGACGTCCTCCCGGCCCACCGCCGCCGCCGCGCAGGTTGTGCAGCACGATCATCGCAATCACCACCAGGATGAAGAGCCAGGGACCGCCCTGCTTGTCGGCCTTGCTGGTGTTGTCCACGGGCTGATACTCCCCGGCCAGGGCCTGCATGATGCCCTGGCTGCCGGCGAGGATGCCGGCCACCATGTCACCGCGCTTGAAGGCGGGCAGGATCCGGGTCTGGATGATATTGGCGGCGATGGCGTCGGGCAGGGCACCTTCCAGGCCATAACCCACCTCGATGCGCACCTTGCGCTCGTCCTGGGCGATGATCAGCAGAACGCCGTTGTTCTTGCCTTTTTGGCCGATGCCCCAGTGGCGACCGAGCTGGTAGCCGTACTCTTCGATGGTATCCCCCGCCAGCGTGTCGATGGAGACCACCACCAGCTGGACGCCGCTGCGCTTCTCGAAGACGGCCAGTTGCTGTGCGAGCTGGTGAGCCTGCTTGCGGGACATCAGATTGGCCTCGTCCACCACCCGCCCGGTCAGGGCCGGGAAATCGGGGGCGGCATGCAGTGCCGTGGCACAGAGCAGCAGACAGAGCGCCAGCCAGTGTCTCATCACGTTCATTGGAAGCTGACCTTGGGCGCCTCATCGGCACCGGGTTTGGCGCTGAAGGTGGGTTTGGCTTCCAGATCGGAGTAAAGCAGCTTGGACCAGATGACCCCGGGGAAGGTACGGATCTCGGTATTGAACTGGCGTACTGCCTCGATGTAATCCCGTCTGGCCACCGCGATGCGATTCTCGGTGCCTTCCAGCTGGGCCTGCAGGGTCAGGAACTGCTGATCGGCCTTCAGATCCGGGTAGCGCTCGACCACTACCATCAGCCGGGAGAGGGCGCTGGAGAGCTGCTCCTGCGCCGCCTCGAACGCCTTGAGCTGGGAGGGGTCACTCACCTGCACGCTGCCGACTCGGGCACGGGCATCGGTGACCGCCTTGAGGGTCTCCTGCTCGTGGCTGGCGTACCCCTTGACGGTGGCCACCAGGTTGGGAATGAGATCGGCCCTGCGCTGGTACTGGTTCTCGACCTGTCCCCAGCTCGCCTTGACCTGCTCATCCAGGGTCGGAATGGTGTTCATGCCGCAGCCGGTCAAACCCAGCAGCAGGGTCAGGGTCAGCAGGGCACGGGTACCACGCTGCCAGAGTGAAGTGGCCATCTTGTTGTTCTCCATTGATATTTCTCTCGGAAATAGGTTCACCATAACAGCTTGTGGTCAGCCCTCACAACGCCTGGGTAACAGGGGGGCGCGGTAGCTCATCGACACCTTGGGCAGCTGGGGTTTGTCCTTGAGCCAGGAGGCCAGCTCCTCCCCACAGCCATTGCCAGGAGGAATGGGAGCCTGGGACTGGCAGTCCGGACTGTTTGCCGGGCAGCGCAGGCGCACGTGAAAGTGGCTGAAGTGGCCGACCCAGGGGCGCAGCTTGGCGACCCAGGCTTCACCGGGTGCCTGTTTGCACACCTCGGCCTTGATGACGGGGTTGACGAAGATGCGCGCCACCTCGGGGCGATCGGCCGCAAGGCGCAGCAGATTGAGCTGCCTTGGGCTGAATCGGCCGGGCAGCATCCGGTAGCTGGGTTCGTCGATCAGCGCCCACTCCCTGGGGGCATCCTGCTCCCAGCTGCTGATGGGTCTGTCAGCCATCCTGAACCAGATGTCGGCATCCAGGCCGGTCTGGTGGCTGCGATGACCTGAGGTAAAGGGCCCCCCGTGCATCATGGCGAGGTCGGCGATATAGAGATCCGGCATGCCGGCCAGTCTGGTCTGGTTGGCCAGATGCTGCAGGTAATGGATGAGGTCGGGGTGACCGTAATAGCGCAGCCGTTTGGTGCGGATCACCTGATAACCAGGGCCTTCGAGGGGCAGGGCCACGGCATTTTTCAGGCAGCCGGCGGAGTAGCCGCCGATGGCCTCGGCATAGAGTGTGCTCGCGGACAAGAGCAGGGCGGTGGCGAACATGGGACTCCCGGGATGGCGCCCAGTGCGGGCTCAGACAGCCCCAAGCATACCAAGAGTGGCGGCTGGCCGTCATCCGTGTCGCGGTGGCGGTTGCATCGCGGCGCGTCGCTCGCGCACAATGCGCGGCAACGCAGCGACGGCAAGGCCGTTCGCATCACAGAAGGAGAAGAGAAGATGAGAGTCAGTGAGCTGGCAGCGCAAGAGAACGTGCGCTGGCTGATGCCCCCGGCCCGGCGGTTTTACGGGGTCATGATCTGCCTGTTGCTGGGGAGTCTCGCCACTGTGGTGGCCGCCCTCTGGCTGGGATATCCCGACATGGGCCTGCTGCCCTGGGTCGGGGTGGTCTTTGGCGGTATCGTGCTGGTGATGATGGTGTTGCCGCGCAACTGGCAACGCTGGCGTCTGGCGGAGCTTGCCTGGGATGAACGCCATCTCTATCTGCTCAATGGTGGCGAAGACCGGGCGTTGGCCCTGCCCAGAGCCGTGCTGGTGGGCATGGAGCGGGATCGAAAGGTGGGACACGATGGCCAGTGGCTCGATTTCAGCCTGGATCTCGGGCTGGATGAGGTGACCCTGGCGACGGCCACCAGCCTGCTCGGGTTGTCCCGGGAAGGGACTCACGAAGTGGCCCCCGGGGTCTATCGATTCGGGTTCAAACGTGCCTGGCATGGGCGTCGTGCCCTCGGCACATTGCTGGCCGAGCTGCACCCGGCCTGACTATTTTCTCGACAATTCATCCCAATGCTCAGATACTGCCTCTGATTCGATTTGATCTTTCCTGCTCTGATAACCCAAGAGATCAAGGACTTGGGATACGAAGCTGGAAGTGCCATGGCATGATGCCGTGGCTGGTCCGGCAGGGGGGTTGTGCCCTTACTCCCAGGTCGGTGGATGCATAGATAAGGCACCTTGAATCGAGAGTGGATGGCATGAAGATTTACGTAGGTAATCTGTCGTACCGGATGACGGCCGACGAACTGACAACCGTGTTCAGCCAATTTGGGCAGGTAGACAAGGTCGATATCATCATCGACCGCGATACCGGTCAGTCCAAGGGGTTTGGTTTCATTGAAATGCCGGTCAATGGTGAGGCCGAGAAGGCTATCGCCGAGTTGCACGGCACCGAGGTCGGCGGCCGCACCATCACGGTCAATCAGGCCAAACCGAAGACGGATGCACCCCGTGGTCGCCCCCAGCGCCATCGTTGAATCGTCTCGATAACGGAAAACGGCATGGAATCCTCCATGCCGTTTTTGTTTTCAGGGTCTGGTGCAGACTCAGGGAACGTCATAACCCAGAGCGGCCTTGCGGATGCGGAACCACTGCTGGCGAGTGAGCTCAATGGACTCGGCTGCCACGGCGGCGGCGATCCGCTCCCGTTTGCCGGAGCCGATGAGGGGCAGCGGCTGACTCGGCAGCATCATCACCCAGGCGTAGACCACCTGCTCCAGACAGTCGGCGCCCACCTCCTGGCGGATCTGCTCGAGTTCCGACCGCAGCGGGGCATAGTCGGGGGCATGGAACAGCCGCCCGCCGCCAAGGCAGGACCAGGCCATGGGCTTGATGCGCAGTTGCTGGCATTGATCCAGGGCTCCATCCAGCGTCCCCTCCTGATGGAGTGGGGAGATCTCCAGCTGGTTGGTGACCAGAGGGAAGGGCAGGCGGGATTGCAGCAGGGCGAACTGGTGGGGCGTGAAGTTGGAGACCCCGGCGTGCTTGATCTTGCCTGCCTGCTTGAGGGTGATGAAGGCGTCGGCCACCTCGTCGGCGTTCATCAGGGGGTCGGGGCGATGGATCAGCAACAGATCCAGGTGATCGGTGCCGAGTTTTTGCAAGGAGGCTTCGGCACTGGCGACGATGTGTCCCTTGCCGGTGTTGTAGTGATTCAGGGCGTGGGCCGGATTGGCGGTGAGGGCGATGCCGCACTTGCTGACGATCTCCATGCGATCGCGCAGGGAGGGCTCCAGGCGCAGGGCATGGCCGAAGGCCTCCTCGCACTGGTAGCCACCGTAGATGTCGGCGTGATCGATGGTGGTGACCCCGAGATCAAGGTGATATTTCATCAGGTCCAGCAGGGCGGCGGGGGAGAGCTGCCACTCCATCAGGCGCCAGTAGCCCATGATGAGACGGGAGAAGGTGGGGCCTTGCTCGTGCAGGGCCAGACGGGATACGGACATGGTGACTCCTCTGGACATAAAAATGCGAAAAGAAAGGGGCAAAATCATGTGCCAGCATCTTGGTCTCTTCCGGCGGACAAGGCAATAATGCCCCCTTCGCGAATTCGAACTATGGTTCTGACTCCGACGGGTCAAGATCCCGGTGTCAGTGAGAGGAGAAGGGGTGATGGAAGGATTTGCCGCCAGGCTGCAAAGCCTGATCGGGGAGGGGAGTGTGAGCGCCTTTGCCCGCAAGGTGGGGTTGAGTGAAGCCCTGATCCGCAAGTATCTGAAAGGGGCCGAGCCCGGCCTTGGCAAGGCGAACCAGATTGCCATGGGGGCCAACTGCTCGCTGGAGTGGCTCGCCACCGGTTGCGGGTATCTCTATCGTCAGGCCGAGGTGGTGGACAGGGACGCGCTGGCGGCGGCGGGGGCGCTGGTGCAGGAGACTCGTCCGGGAAAGCCCATGCCGGACGAGGAGCAACTGGTGACCCTGCTCGCCTATTACCAGTTCCTGCGCAGCCACAAGCAGGCGGACGGTTTTCTGGACCTGGCCCGGGCGCGGGAGTTTGGGCGCCATCTGGCCGAGGCCTGAGCCTGACGGGGGCTCCCGGCAGTCCGCCATTCTTCTGATACCCTCTAAGCAGTGATCAAATCCAAGGACACGCAGATGAGCTATCTGATCCTGGGCAGTGGCGGGTTGGGCAGTGCGCTGGCACGGGAGCTGGCCAGACGGGGCGAAGAGTGGTTGCTGGCGGGCAGGCAACTGCCCAGGGGGCTGGATCCCGCCTGCTACTTTCCGCTGCAGGAGGTGGACTCGCTCTCCTTTGAAGCCCTCTTCACCCTCTATGACAGCACCACCCTGCCGACGGTGGTGATCAACACCATAGGCCTGCTCCATGATCTTGCCCACATGCCGGAGCGGCGGGTGGAGGAGGTGACCCCCCAATGGCTCGAAGAGAGTCTGCTGGCCAATGCCTGGCCCCACCTGGCCCTTGGTGCCAATCTGAGCCGGCGCATGATACCCCAGAGCACGCTCTGGCTCTGCACCCTCTCGGATCGGGCGGGATGCCTGGAGGAGGGGGGCCAGGAGGCCATGTGCCATTACAGCTACCGCATGAGCAAGGCCGCCCTCAACATGGGATCCCGGATCCTGGCGGGTGAGTGGGCCGGACGTTTTCCCGGCGCCGGTGTCATCACCGTGCATCCCGGCCTCATGAATACCCCCATGCAGCAACCTTTTCTTCAGGAGATGGATCCCGCCCTGCTGCAGGATCCCGCCGAGGTCGCCGTCCGCCTGCTGGATCTGATGGCCACACTGACGCCCGCGCACTCGGGCCGTTTCGTGGATCTGCAGGGTCAGTCGCTGCCCTGGTGAGCCGCCGGGCTCACATTCCCGCTTGCCGTTTCTTGCCAGCCGGGTGTCGGCTGGTTAATGTCATCGTCCTGCATCAGGAGGATGACATGCGCTATATCGATTTACGAAGTGATACCGTGACCCAACCCACGGAAGCCATGCGCCAGAGCATGCTGCATGCCGAGGTGGGAGACGATGTCTATGGGGAAGATCCCAGCATCAATGCGCTGGAGCGCCGCGGCGCCGAACTGCTTGGCAAGGAGGCGGCCCTGTTCGTGCCCTCCGGCACCATGTCCAACCTGCTGGCCATGATGAGTCACTGCCAGCGTGGGGAAGGGGCCGTGCTGGGGGCGGCCTCCCACATCTATCGCTATGAGGCTCAGGGCTCTGCCGTGCTGGGCTCGGTGGCCCTGCAATCCGTCCCCATGCAGGCGGACGGCACCCTGGCCATCGAGGATGTGCGGGGGGCCATCGCTCCCGATGATCCCCATTTCGTCCAGACGCGCCTCGTCTGCCTGGAAAATACCCATAACGGCAAGGTGCTGCCATTGACCTACCTGCGCGCCATGCGCGAATTCGTCGACGAGAAGGGGCTGAAGCTGCATCTGGACGGGGCTCGCCTCTTCAATGCGGTGGTGGCGAGCGGGGAGCCGGTAGCCGCCATCGCGGCGCCTTTTGACAGCATCTCTGTCTGCCTCTCCAAGGGACTGGGGGCGCCGGTGGGTTCCCTGCTGGTGGGATCGGCTGCGTTCATCGCCCGCGCCAGACGGCTGCGCAAGATGCTGGGGGGCGGCATGCGCCAGGGAGGGATCCTGGCCCAGGCCGCCCTGTTCGCGCTGGATCAGCACGTTGCCCGGCTGGCGGATGATCATCGCCGCGCCAGGCGTCTGGCAGAGGGGCTGGCCGCCTTGCCAGGCATCGCACTCAACTTGGGGGAGGTGCAGACCAACATGGTATTCCTGCGCCTGACCCAGGGAGATCCCGCCACCTTGCTGGGTTTCATGAAGGAGCGCGGTATTCTCTTCTCCGGCTACGGGGAACTCAGGCTGGTGACCCACCTGCAGATCACCGACGATGACATCGACGAGGTGATCGACGCCTTCACCGAGTACCTGAGTGGCTGACGCCATTCCCCATCGCAACAACAAGGGCGCCATCGGGCGCCCTTGTTGTCATGGCAGGGTCGGTCATCCCTGGCGCTGGCCGGTGATCAGCATGGCCTCGTCGGTGGCGTCATAGATCATGATGGCCAGGTGGGTGACCTCTCCGGCGAAGTCGGCCAGCGGCACCAGGGTCAGGTTCTGGTACATGTAGGGGGCTGATCCCGTGATGGGGCGGTAGTTGGAGAAGCGCAACAGGTAGGGGCGCTGCTCCCAGGTGCTGAAGGCACGGTTGTTGAGCTTGAACACCATGTTGGCCTTGCGCTCGAACCAGGCCTTGTCCACATCGGGGAAGAGCGAGAACAGCCCTTGATCGCGCACTTCGCCTGCCAGCCGGCCGCTGTGACTCTCCATGAAGCCGTTCCACACCTGGATCCGGTACTCCCTGTCGAGCACGACCAGCCCCACGTCCAGATTCTGGACGATGTTCATCAGCCAATGAAATTCCCGAATGTCCATGGTCACTCCTGGTGGTTGCTGCCGCGGGGCGGTCAGAGCATGTGCATGATCTTGTTGTTCATGGTGGCGATGGAATCTTCGGTAAACAGCAGCAAGAGATCGCACTGCACCGCATAGCCCTGCACCCGATAGTTGATCTCGATGGCCAGAGTGCGGCGCCAGCGGCTCTGGTTGGTCCGAATGAGATCCTGAATGGGCCTGTGCTGGCCAAGCACCACGGGGTGACCCTGGCTAAAAGGGGTGTCGAGCTGGTTGGCGTAGCCGCGCAGGAAGGCGCCGATCAGCACGTTGGCAGTGTCCATTAGCAGTTCCAGCTCGGCGCCGTGATCCAGCTCCCCCTGATGGTTCATCAGGCGGGCCAGGTCCTGGAAGCTGGCATCGTGGAACAGCAGCAGGGCCTCCCCGGCGATCCCGGCCCCGATAAAGCCCTGACAGACCGCAGAGAGCGTCTCCGACTCGGCGGCGGCCGAGAGCGCCATGTGCAGCTCGGAGACCTCCAGCACGTTGACGTTGGGGATGGGGAGCAGCACGAAGGCGCCGAGCAGGCGGGCCAGCAGATCCGCCCCCTGGCCCATGGCGACGTTGGCCAGCTCCTGATAGACATCCCGCAGCTCGGGGGTGAACTGGATGCTGCTCTGGGCAGCCTGGTGGCTGGTGACGGGCTGGGGCTGGATGGCCGTCACCTGGGTGGCTGATTGCCACAGACCGTGGCGCTTGAGCAAGGCAAGGAGGGTGTCCGGGGAGGCCGGCTTCTTGATGAAATCGAGGGCGCCAAGGGCCATGACACGCTCATGGGCTTCCGGCTGGATGTCGCCGGAGACCACGATCACCTTGCTGCGCACCCCTTCTCGCTTGAGGGTCTCGAGCACGCCATATCCGTCCATCTCCGGCATGGTGAGATCGAGAAAGATCAGGTCCCCGTGCCCCATCAGGATCTGCTCGACCCCTTCCAGTCCGTCTGCGGCCTGGTGCAAGGTGACACCCCAATCGGCGGGCAGGGCGCGCACCAGCTGTTTGCGCGCGAACCCGGAGTCATCACATATCAATACATTCATAGTGTTAGCCGACCTGTGTAACGAGGATTGCGCTAAGTGTGGGTCATCAGCCGTCAGATGCAACGGGCAGCGGCTGCGCCGGTGAAAATTGATCGTTCTGCTGGCGGGTACGATAGCGCTCGGAGTGCTTCTCGACGAAATCGGCGAACATCTTAACACGCAACGGGGTGAACCGGGGCTGACAATGGAGCATGTAGAAGGGACGTTTTCCTGACTGCCAGTCCGGCAGGACGGGGACGAGCTGACCATCTTGCAGGAAGGGGTGCACATAGTGCTGCGGGGCGTTGACGATGCCGAGGTGGCGCTGGGCTGCCCGCACGGCGGCCTGGGTCTGGTCGATGCAAAGGCGGGGAGTGCGCTTGATGCAGATCGTCTGTTCGTCCCGCCCGCTCAGTTGCCAGTGCTGGTGGGGCCAGCAGTAGATGAGATCGTGCTCTTCCAGCTGGGTCGGGTGGGAGGGCACACCCATCTTCTCCAGATAGAGGGGGGAGGCGAACAGACCGTACTGGATGTGACCCAGACAGAGGGCGTTGGGCAGGGTCTGGGGGAGCTCGCCGTTGAAAAAGACCAGGTCCCTGTCCTGATCTGCCTGGAGGGCATGGTCGTTGGACTGGCGGATGTCGAATTGTACCCCGGGATAGCGCAGGCCGAAGTCCGCCAGCATGTCGACCAGGATGGTGTTGGAGAGGGCGATGGGGGCCGCGAGGCGGATGAGGCCGCTGATGTCCGTCTCCTCACCCCGGATTTCGCCGGTGGCCTGCTCTATCTCTGCCAGGGGGGTACAGAGGCGCTCGTAATAGCGCAGTCCTTCGTCGGTGAGACGCAGCTTGCGGGTGGATCTGTGCAGCAGGCTGCATCCGAGCTGCTCTTCCAGTTGGGAGATACGTCGACTAATGGTGCCGGTCGGCATGCCCAGCGCAGCGGCGGCGTGGGAGAAACCGCCCTCTTGCACCACCTTGACGAACAGATAGAACTCTTCGATGTACTTCATAGCGGTTTTAGGGGGTGTTCTGGCTGTAACAAGCCAGTGACCTTATGAAGAGTCACCGGGCTTGGCAAGCGCAATCCGGCGTTTAATTGATCTGGATTAGATTCGACTCGCGCTGGTATTGCTGGAGCAGATGGACGAAATCTTCCGGGGATCTGTCCAGGCTGTTGTCGGGCACCAGCAGATCGTACCCCAGCAGATCTCGCAGCCGTGCCATCCGGTTGCCGAGCATGGCGATCACCCCCTCATAGCGCTGGCCGGCGGGTGAGCAGAAGCGGCTCTCCTCCAGCAGTCCCTCTCCCAGGAGCCCACTGCCGCACCCTCCGGTCGGGCAGTCGGAGCGCTCGCTTCGCATGGCCTGCATCAGCACGGCGCGCTGCTCGGTGAGCAGACGGACGGCGAGCCGGGGTGTGATCAGCGTCAAAAAAGCGTCGTAATCCTTTATTTTCAAACCGATGTAGGGCAGCTCCACCAGATCCCACCCCAAATGGATACGTGGTTGGTCAATTCGCTGAATATTTCTCCATTTCAGGATCCAGCCGCCGTACTTGTGATGGTATTGCAGGCAGTCCTGACACAAAGAGAGACTAAAATGAGGCTCACCCAGTTTCCAAGCCCCGACAAGAATTGTCATCAGGCCCGCCAGGAGGAGGGAAATGGCGGGGATTAGTAGTTGTTCACGAAGAAAAAAAAGTATAAAAATCATAGCAATGGTTATCACCATGCCCAACAATACCAGTGTGAGTCCATTTCTTCTTACCATGGGGATCACATGTAGCGTTTTCATATGATTTCGGCCTTTTTTCATCCGTTTGTTATCCGATTATGGGCCGGAACGGATTTTGTACCAGCGCGAATGCTCCTGTCAGGGGGCGCAAGCGACTGGTTCGACCATGAGCTTTCAGCATGAATCATCACTCAACATGAATACGCTAGGGAAGGTGCGAATAAGTCATATGGCACGAGAGCATTTAATGGTAACCCATTGATATTAAATGACTAAAATTTTCATTTTTTGTTCGTGGGATACTTGTTCGCACTTTCCCTAGACGAACGCCTGCTCACCGTGATGGATGTCCTCCACACGCCGGTCTGGGTCTATGACATCCAGCGTCATCATATTTACTGGGCCAACGATGCTGCCCTCGGGCTCTGGGAGGCGAGCTCCCTGGCCGAGCTGAAGTCCCGGGATTTCTCCGCCGACATGGCCGCCGCGATCGATCTGCTGCTGCAGCGCTATCTCGGCGATTTCCAGCAGGAGCGCAGTTACAACGAGTGGTGGACCCTCTCGCCCAAGGGGGTCAAGAAGCAGGTCTATCTGCGTCTTTCCGGGATCCAGCTTGCCGGACGGCAGATGATGATGGCGGAAGCGGTCATCGATGCCGACACCCTCTATCAGGAGTCCTCCCTCGCCACCGGCGACACCCTGGCCTGTCTCTTTGACAACGAGGGGCGCCTCGAGAGCGGCAACCATCACTTCGACATGTGCTTTGGCACCGGCATTCTGACGCTGCCCCAGATCTTCTCCGGTGCGGACGAGGCCTTCTATCGTCGCCTCTCCCGTCTGGACGAAGTAGTGGCCGAAGGGGAGTGCCGCACCCAGAAGGGGATGCGCTGGTTCCAGTACCAGTTTCGCCATATCCAGCAGGGGGCACGGATCCTGCTGACCATGCGGGACATCACGGATCGCAAGCTCGAAGAGCTGGAGCATCGCCACCTGGCCTGGCACGACTCCCTCACCGGGCTGCTCAACCGCTACGGCCTGATGAAATCCCTGGAAGCCTATTGCGGCCTCGGGGGGCGCTTTGCCCTGGTGTTCATGGATCTGGACAACTTCAAGCTGGTCAATGACAACTACGGCCACAAGGCAGGGGATCGCCTGCTGGAGCGGGTCGCCGGACGGCTCAAGCAGATCTGCCCGCGGGACGTGGAGCTGGCGCGCCTTGGCGGGGACGAGTTCACCGCCCTGGTGCCTCTCAACCAGGCGAGCGATCGGGCCCAGGAGGTGGCGGATCTCATGCTCTCCCAGATGAGCAAGCCACTGCAGCTGAGCGGTGTCCCCGAGGTCACTATCGGCGGCAGCATCGGCATCGCCATCTACCCGGACGACGCGGATGACGGCGACAACCTCATCACCCGTGCCGACATGGCCATGTACCAGGCCAAGCAGATGGGGCGGCTTCGCTGGCAGCGCTTCACCCCCAGCATGCAGCAAAGCCTGCATCGCAAGCTGACCCTGAAGCAGTTTCTGGCCAAGGCCGTTGGTCGGGGGGAGCTCAGCCTGCGCTATCAGCCCCAGGTGGATGTGGCGCAAGGTCGGGTCATCGGTTTCGAGGCCCTGGTACGCTGGTACAATCCCGTGCTCGGCCATGTGTCGCCGGCGGAGTTCATTCCGCTGGCCGAAGAGATGGGGCTCATCCGGGAAATCGGAAGCTGGGTGCTTTCCACCGCATTGGCCCAGATGGGGGAGTGGCAGCGACAGGACGGGGTGAGGGTGCCGGTGTCGGTCAATCTCTCGGGCTTCCAGCTCTCTGCCAGTTTGCCGGAGCTGGTGGCCCAACTGCTCGAGGTATTCTCGGTGGAGGCGGCGCTGCTGACCCTGGAGCTGACCGAAACGGTGCTGATGCTCGACATGAAGGGGTGCATCGAGATCCTCGACGCCCTGAGCGAGCAGGGGATCAAGATCGCCATCGACGACTTCGGGACGGGCTACTCCTCCCTGGCCTACCTCAACCGGTTGCCCATCGACACCATCAAGCTGGACCGCTCCTTCGTGGTGGGGCTCAACCTGCCGGTGATCCGGGCGACGGTGGCCATGGCCACCAGTCTGGGGCTCGGGATCCTGGCGGAAGGGGTGGAGGAGGAGCACGAGCTCGCGGCCCTGCAGACCCAGGGTTGCCATGTCTTCCAGGGGTTCCTGTTCAGCCGTCCCATGACCCCGGAAGAGGTGGCGGCGGCGGGGTTCGCTGTACAGTGCCGACTGGGTCGCTACCCCCTCGCAAACCATTGAGCAAGTTGTCGATAAATGTGCGGCATCTCCCATTTATGAAGTGCGAGATGCCAAATTAAACATAATTAATCGAATTTTTGTCTCATATCATGGGATCCATTAGACGTTATCGCTAGTATGCGCGCTCATTCCTTGGTAATGGAGTATCACCATAATGAGTCAAGCTGCAGTGAACGAGCGTCCGGCCCCTCCCAACGGCTGGTTGAACCGCTTTCTGAACGGGGTCGAGAAGGCGGGCAACAAGCTGCCGGATCCCGCCATGCTCTTCCTCTATGCCTTGCTGATCGTCTGGGTCGGCTCCTGGATAGGTTCCCAGTTCTCCTTCGATCTGGTCAATCCCCGCACCGGAGAGGCCGTGGTCATCAACAACCTGTTGACCGGGGCAGGGCTGGCGGACTTTCTCGCCAGCATGGTCACCACGTTCACCGGGTTTGCTCCTCTTGGCATCGTGCTGGTGGCCATGCTGGGGGTCGGGGTGGCTGAGCAGTCCGGTTTCATCAACACCGGGCTCAAGAAGCTGCTCAAGGTGACGCCGGCGCGCTTTCTGACCCCCATGCTGATCCTGGTGGCCATCGTCAGCCATACCGCCGCCGATGCGGGCTATGTGCTGGTGATCCCCATTGGCGGCATCATCTTCCATGCGGCGGGTCGCCACCCGCTGGCGGGGATTGCCGCGGCCTTTGCCGGGGTCTCCGGCGGGTTTGCCGCCAACTTTCTGCCCTCAGGCGGGGATGCGCTGCTTCAGGGGTTCACCCAGTCTGCAGCCCAGTTGTTCGACCCTGACTACATGGTCAACACCCTGTGCAACATCATGTTCACCGGCGCCTCTTCCTTGCTGATCATCTGCGTGGGCTGGTTTGTCACCGAGAAGATTGTCGAGCCGCGCCTCAAGCAAGTGCCTCTCAACGAGGATCTGGAGAGCGCCGACGAGATGGGTCGTTACAGCGCCCAGGAGAGCCGGGCCTTCAACTGGGCCGGGTTCGCCATGCTGGCGGCCGTGGTGCTGCTGGGGCTGGCGCTGGCCCCCGGCGACTCGCCGATGAGGGCACCGGACGGTTCCCTCACCACCTTCGCCGCGCCGGTGATGAAGTCCATCGTGCCCCTCATCTTCCTGCTCTTCATCCTGCCCGGGATCGTCTATGGCTTTGTCGCCGGCAGCTTCAAGAGCGGCAAGGATGTGATCGACGCCATGTCGGCCACCATGAACAAGATGGGCTCCTACATGGTGATGGCCTTCTTCTGCGCCCTCTTCATCAAGGCGTTCGGGGATTCCAACCTCGGTACCCTGCTGGCGCTCTCCGGTGCCGAGGTGCTTCACGCCCTGGCGTTGCCGGGAGAGGTGACCATCGTCGGCATCATACTGCTGACGGCCACTGTCAACCTGGTGGTGGGCTCGGCCTCCGCCAAGTGGGCCCTCATCAGCCCCATCCTGGTGCCCATGCTGATGGCGGTGGGGATCTCGCCCGAGCTGACTCAGGCCGCGTATCGGGTGGGGGATTCCGCCTCCAACATCATCACCCCGCTGATGGTCTTCTTCCCCCTGGTGGTGGTCTATTGCCAGCAGTATGTGAAGAGCACAGGCATCGGCACCCTGGTCTCCATGATGCTGCCTTACTCCCTGGCCTTCCTGGTGAGCTGGACGGGCTTCCTGCTGCTCTACTGGGCGCTGGGGTTCCCGCTTGGGTTGCAGGCCCCCTATGTCTATCCTGCCCCTTGAGGGTGACGGGGGGCCTTGGGCCCCCCGCTTTTTTTGGGTAGAGTGTGACCTTCATTCCGGAGGTACCATGAACCCGACCATCGATCTCATTCTTTCCCATCGCTCCATTCGCCAGTTCACCCCAGAGCCCGTCAGCGCAGAGCAGCTGGATCAGATCCTGAGCGCCGCTCAGAGCGCCGCGAGCTCCAGCTTCCTCCAGGCCAACAGCATCATCCGGGTCACCGACAAGGGGCTGCGGGCCACCCTGGCGGAGCTGGCCGGCCATCAGGCCTATGTGGTCGAAGCGGCGGAGTTTCTGGTGTTTTGCGCCGACTACCATCGTCACAGCCAGATAGTGCCGGAGGCCCGCACCGGCTTCGTGGAGCAACTCATGATCGGGGCCATCGACGGCGCCCTGATGGCGCAAAATGCCTTGCTGGCGGCCCAATCACTTGGGCTGGGTGGGGTCTATATCGGCGGCATTCGCAACAATCCGGCCGAGGTGAGCGAGGTGCTGGGTCTGCCCCATCAGGTGATCCCGCTGTTTGGCCTCTGCCTGGGTCATCCCGCCCAGCGGCCGGAGCAAAAACCGCGGCTGCCCCGGGCGCTGGTGGTGCACGAGAACCGCTATCCTGCCACCCTGGATCGCGCTCTGTTGGCCCGGTACGACGGGCAGATCCACGACTACTACCAGGCCCGCAGCAGCAACAACAAGGATCAGACCTGGAGCGGGCAGATCAGGGGGATCCTGGGCAAGGAGGCGAGGCCCTTCATGCTGGGATTCCTGCAGTCGAAGGGTTTTTGCCTCAAGTAATGGGGGAGGCGGGCGATATGGAGCATGACGCACCGGATGCGGTCACCACCTGTGAGCGTTCTTGTGAGGCAATACGGGATCTGGGCGCTACCCTATGAGGCTAAGCTGTTGTAGGATCTCGCAATTGGATTGGGACTGGAGTGTGAACACCCTATGATTTTAACCCTGATATTGCTGTCAATCGGCGCACTCCTGTTTCTGGTCATCGCCTATAACGTGGTGCAGCAATACAAGCAGAAGGCCGAATCGGACAAGCGCCAGGCCATTGCCCGTCACAAGGCGGTGGCAGACGAGACCGAAGAGGTGTTGCTGAACGTCAACCTGGTGCCCTTTTCCAAAAACATGGTGCTGCTGTTGCAACACCGGATCCTGGATGCCTACCGCGCCATCGCGCTGGTGATGCCCAATGCGCAGGTCAAGCAGCGCATCGCCGACGTCCAGCTCCAGATCAAGAACGTGCAGGAGAACTACAGCAGCCAGGACGAGGGGCATTTCAAGACGCCGGAGTCCGACCGCCAGGCCATCCAGATGCTGCAACTGGCCAAGAAAATGCGGGCCGTGCTGCGGGTCGAGCACAACAAGGGCAAGATAGATCCCCAGGGCTTTGCCCAGGAGGATCGCCGCCTCGAGCTGATGCAGCTCAAGATCAATATCGCCAACCTGCTCAAGCGGGCCATGGATGCCCAGATCCAGGGGCAGTACGGCACCTGCCGCCAGCTCTACACCAAGGGACTGGGAGCGCTGGCCAATGTCACCGACAAGGATCCCTACCTGCTGGCGCGGGAAGAGGACATGCGTCAGGGGATGCGCCAGCTGGAAGAACACCTGCAGCAGCACAGCGAGAAGGAGCTGCAAAACATCAAGGACAAAGAGACGGACGAACTGGACGTCCTGTTCCAACCCAAGAAGAAATGGTGATCATGTCACATCCACTGGATTCCACACTGGGGCCCATGGCCCCATTTGTTTGCCAACTGCTCACGGAAATGCATGCCGTCATGGGAGTCAAGGACTCCCCCGTGGTGGATCACCTCTGCTACCGCGCCGCCACCCTGCCGGAATATCTGGAGTTGAAAGCGGTGCTGGCCGCCCACGGAGTCTTGCTGGTGGAGGGAATGATAGGCGGGCGTCCCATCGCCACCTATCGCTTGCACCAGCCTGTCTGCTGGGAGCAGGTGACCGTCCCCTGCATCGAACTGGCCGCCCCCAAGGCGGGTCGAAGCCATCAGGCCGGGCTCGAACATATCGAGCTGGTGGTGCCCTCGCTCACGGCCTTGGTGACGAGGCATCCGGATGTCCCCTTCAAGACTGGCAACATCGATGACGGACGCAATCCGGATATAGGATTGATGCTGCCCTCTGGGCAGATCAAGTTTCATCTGCGCCCGCTTGAGGAGGTGATCGACGAAGAGCTCTGCACCGGCGCCGTGGTGCCGGTACCGGCGGACTATTATGACGGTCTGTGAGGGAAGGGCCCGTTGACGGGAGCCTGATCCTGTGGCGTCAACGCACAAGCGGGCGCCACACGTCCTTTCAAGTGACCGAGCCAGAGGCTCAACCCGGCGGTGATGATCAACACCAGCTCGATGCCGAGCACCAGACCCCATAGCCCCCCTTGCTCCCAGAAGGGGTGCAGATAAAGCCCGCCCAGACTGGCTCCCAGGTAGTACCCCACCAGATAGAGCGACGAGGCGAGCGCCCGGTTGTGCTCCACGTGCTGGCCGACCCAGGCGCTGGCACAGGCGTGGGCCAGGAAGAAGCCGAAGCTCGAGACAAGCAATCCCCCGATGATGGCGACAAGGCTCCCCTGCAACAGGGCCAGGCTTCCGAGTGCCATCAAGGTTATTCCCGCCAGCAGCAGACGTTGTGCTCCCCAGCGATGGGCCCCGCGGCCGCTCAGTGAAGAGGCGACGGTGCCGGTGAGGTAGGTCAGAAACAGCATGCCGAGCCACTGGGTCGGCAGGGAGAAGGGGGCCTTGGCCAGCAGGAAGGTGAGATAGCTGTACTGGTTCAGGAAGACCATGAAGTTGAGGCCGCCGATGAGATAGGCCCCCACCAGCAAGGGGTTGCCAAGGTGACTCTGGATGGCGCGGCGCAGTTGCCCAGGCGCTGCCTCCACGGCCACGAAGCAGCGCTGGGCGGGCAGCAGCCAGATGACCAGTGGCAGCAGGGCGAGGCTGATGATCCCGATACCGAGGAAGGTGTGCTGCCAGTCACCAAACCAGCCAGCCAGCAGACCGCCGACCACCCGGCCCGCGATGCCTCCCAGGGAGTTGGCCGCGATATAGACGCCGACGGCTACGATCAGGGCACGTTTGCTGAACTCTTCCCCCATGTAGGCAATGGCGGTGGCGGGCAGCCCTGCCAGCAGGACGCCTTGCAGGATGCGCAGGCTCACCAGCACATCAAAGTGGGTGACCCAGGGGATGCACAGGGAGAGCAGGATGGCGGCCGCCAGGGTCCACAGCATGATCCGCCGCCGTCCGAACCGATCAGCCAGACGGGCACAGACGAGCAGGGAGCCTGCAAGCCCTGCGGTACAGCCTGCCAGCGTCCAGCTGGCGGACAAGGCGCTGACCGAGAAAACCTCTGCCAGGAGCGGCAGCAGGGGATGGGTCTGGTAGAGATTGAGGAATACCAGGAAGGAACCCAGGCTGAGGGCCAGGGTGGCGCGTATCCATTCGCGACTGCCTACTTCGATCATATGGAGTTGTCCCGACGACTTTTGTGCAGGGTAGTGCGACGAAACGTATAAATATAATATATTTAAGTTATCACCCTGATAAATGAAATTGATATGGACCTGAAACAGCTTGGATACCTGCTGGCGGTGCGCGATGCCGGCTCCTTCACCAGGGCGGCCCAGGGGCTGAACGTGGCCCAGCCTGCCGTCAGCATGGCCATCGCCAAGCTGGAGCAGCAGCTCGATCTGCGGCTGTTTGACCGGCAGGACCGCAGCGTTCGCCTCACCCCGGAGGGAGAGGTCCTCTGTCGCCACGCCGAACGGCTGCTGCGCCAGATGCACCAGGCCGAGGCCGAGATGGCCGAGCTCAAGGGGCTGGAGCGGGGGGAGGTGCGCATCGGCATCCCCTACATGATGGGCTCCTATTACTTCCCGCCAATCCTGATGGCGTTCAAGCATCGCTACCCCGGCTTGAAGATCCGGGTGGAGGAGGCGGGCACCCGGGAGCTGCTCAGCCGCATGGTGGATGGCAGTCTGGATCTCGCCATCCTCATCACCAGCGATCTGCCACCGGCCCTCGAGGGGGCGCAACTGCTGCGGGAAGAGATGCTGATGGTGGTGGGGGAGGAGCACCCCCTGCGCGGCGCTGAGGTGGTCTCGCTGCCACAGTTCTTCGGCCAGGAGCTCGCCATGTTCCGGCGAGGCTTCTACCACAGGGAACACATGGAGGTGTTGGCGCAGGGGCTGGGGGTAGAGCCTGACATCGCGTTCGAAAGCAATCTCATCCCGCTGCTCAAGGCGGTGGTGCGTCAGGGATTCGCCGTGACCACCTTCCTGCGCATGGCGCTGGAAGAGGAGCCAGCCCTCATCGGCATCCCTTTTTCACCCCCCATCTTCCTGGATCTCTGCGTAGCCTGGCGACGGGGGGATCCGCTCTCCATGGCGAACCGAGCGTTGCGGGATTTTTTGCTGGCGCAAGGGGATGTGTCTAATCATTACGCTACAGATACTGAATGATTGAGTGGTATCACCAATAAAAACGCCTCCAATCTGGAGGCGTATGCTGACAAGGTGGATGCAACCTTATTTCTTGAACAGGTGATCCAGCTTGTTTGCCTTGGTGGAGAGATAAAACTCGTTGTGGGGATTGCGACCTTCCTGAAGGGGCACGCGCTCCGCCACCGGGATGCCAAAGGATTCCATCGCCTTCAACTTGCGCGGGTTGTTGGTCATCAGGCGCAGGGACTTGACCTCGAGCGCCTTGAGCATGTCGGCGCAGATGGTGTAGTCGCGCATGTCGGCGGCAAAGCCAAGCGCCACGTTGGCCTCCACGGTATCGGCCCCCTGATCCTGCAGATGATAGGCCCGGATCTTGTTGAGCAAGCCGATGCCTCGCCCTTCTTGACGGACATACAGCAGGACGCCGCGACCCGCCTTGGCGATGTTTTCCAGCGCGGCCTGCAATTGGAAGCCGCAGTCACAACGCAGACTGAACAGGGCATCCCCGGTCAGACACTCGGAATGAATGCGTCCCAGCACGGGTTCGCCGTCTGCGATATCGCCCATCACCAGCGCGGCATGATCCTTGCCCGTGCCGGTTTCCTGAAAACCAACCAGCGTGAAAGTGCCCCAGGGGGTCGGCAACTTGGATTTGGCCACGAGGGTAACGCTGCTCATATGGTTGCTCCTGACTACAGCTGCTTAAAAAAGGGCGGCCAGTTTAGCGCGCATTGTTCGGAACAACCATAAGAACAAAACCTTGCGTGAGAAGTGGGTTAACCCGATTGGTCAGAATAGGTGCAATCACGACGACTTTTGCGCAATTGTGTGCCCTGACAACTGCCAGCGACGGCGCATTCGGGTATAATCGGCGCCCATTAACCCATCCCGACAGGGATGTGTGCAACCAGTCAAGATGCCGAGTGCGCAGGAGAAACGTTATGGCTCAGATGGCCCCCGTGATGACTATTGATGGCCCAAGTGGAGCAGGAAAAGGCACCTTGTGCCAGTTGCTGGCTGAAAAACTGGGCTGGCACCTGCTCGATTCCGGTGCCATCTACCGGGTGCTCTCCCTGGCAGCCCTGCATCACGATGTGGAGCTCGATTCCGAAGCCGCATTGGTTCCCCTGGCCGCCAATCTGGATGTGCAATTCCAGGTAGAAGGGGAGCTGGTCAAGGTGATCCTCGAAGGGGAGGATGTTTCCCGCACCATTCGTACTGAAGAAGTGGGCAACGCGGCCAGCAAAATCGCGGCGTTTCCCCGGGTACGTGAAGCCCTGCTGCGCCGTCAGCGTGCATTCCGCCAAGCCCCCGGTCTCATCGCCGACGGTCGCGACATGGGTACAGTGGTTTTCCCCGAGGCGGATGTGAAGATTTTCCTCGACGCCAGCGCCGAGGAGCGGGCCCAGCGCCGCTATAAGCAGTTGCAAGATAAGGGCTTTGATGTTAACTTTGAGCGTCTTTTAACCGAGATTCGGGAACGTGACGATCGCGACAGAAATCGCGCCGTCGCTCCCCTGAAACCCGCGGAAGATGCTCTTGTTGTAGACTCAACGTCCATGACCATAGATGAAGTGCTGGCAACGGTGCTTGCCTATGCAGAGCAACAACTTGGTGATATCAGCGCAAACTGATGTCAGTCGTCTGCACCAAGGATGGCGCAGATAATTTAAAACAACCCCGCTTGTGCCGGATTGCAAGTGGATGTTTCATTTGTGACATAAACAATGATCGAATCTTTTGCTCAACTCTTTGAAGAGTCCCTGAACGCCGTTGAAACCCGTCAAGGTTCCATCGTCAAGGGCACTGTCGTTGCTATCGAGAACGGTTTCGTACTGGTTGATGCCGGTCTGAAATCCGAGTCTGCTATCCCGGCTGAAGAATTCAAGAACGCCATGGGCGAGCTGGAAATCAACGTAGGTGACTCCGTTGACGTGGCTCTGGACTCTATCGAAGATGGTTTCGGCGAAACCAAGCTGTCCCGCGAAAAAGCCAAGCGCCACGAAGCCTGGCTGCAGCTTGAAAAAGCTTACGAAGAGCAAGCTACCGTTATCGGTATCATCAACGGCAAGGTCAAGGGTGGTTTCACCGTTGAGCTGAACGGCATCCGTGCCTTCCTGCCGGGTTCTCTGGTTGACGTGCGTCCGATCCGTGACACCGCTCACCTGGAAAACAAAGAACTCGAGTTCAAAGTCATCAAGCTGGACCAGAAGCGCAACAACGTTGTTGTTTCCCGTCGTGCCGTGATCGAGACCGAGAACACCTCCGAGCGTGAAAGCCTGCTGGCCAACCTGCAAGAAGGTCAAGAAGTTAAGGGTATCGTCAAGAACCTGACCGACTACGGTGCATTCGTAGATCTGGGCGGTGTTGACGGCCTGCTGCACATCACCGACATGGCGTGGAAGCGCGTTAAGCATCCTTCCGAAATCGTCAACGTTGGCGACGAGATCGCTGTCAAGGTTCTGAAGTTCGACCGCGAGCGTACCCGTGTATCCCTGGGCCTGAAGCAGCTGGGCGAAGATCCCTGGGTTGCTATCGCCAAGCGTTACCCGGAGACCACCCGTCTGTCTGGCCGCGTGACCAACCTGACCGACTACGGCTGCTTCGTTGAAATCGAAGAAGGCGTGGAAGGCCTGGTACACGTATCCGAGATGGATTGGACCAACAAGAACATCCACCCGTCCAAGGTTGTCAACGTTGGCGACGTGGTTGACGTGATGGTTCTGGACATCGACGAAGAGCGTCGTCGTATCTCCCTGGGTCTGAAGCAGTGCAAATCCAACCCGTGGCAGCTGTTTGCCGAAACTCACGCCAAGGGCGACCGTGTTTCCGGCAAGATCAAGTCCATCACTGACTTCGGTATCTTCATCGGTCTGGATGGCGGCATCGACGGCCTGGTTCACCTGTCTGACATCTCCTGGAACAACCAGGGCGAAGAAGCCGTGCGTGAATTCAAGAAGGGCGACGAAATCGAAGCCGTTGTTCTGCAAGTGGACCCGGAGCGTGAGCGCATCTCCCTGGGCGTCAAGCAGATCGAAGAAGACCCGTTCAATAAGTATCTGTCTGACAACAAGAAAGGTGCTATTGTGAAGGGCAAGGTTACCGAGGTTGATGCCAAGGGTGCCGTGATCGAACTGGCTGACGGCGTAGAAGGCTACCTGCGTGCCTCCGACGCTGCTCGTGACCGCGTAGAAGACGCCACTCTGGTGCTGTCTGTTGGTGACGAAGTTGAAGCCAAATTCATGGGCGTTGATCGCAAGAACCGCACCGTGAGCCTGTCTGTCCGTGCCAAGGACGAGGCTGATGAGCGTGTTGCCATCGACAGCCTGAACCAACAAGAAGAAGTTGTGTTCAGCAATGCCATGATGGAAGCGTTCAAAGCCGCCAAGGGTGAGTAATCCTTGATGCAAGAAAAGGGCGGCATTGCGCCGCCCTTTTTTATCTTGGCAAAATGATAATTGCATGTGATCGGGGAAGGAGATTTAACCTTATGACCAAATCAGATCTCATCGAACAACTGGCAGCCAGCCGCATGCATATGCCGGCCAAGGATGTCGAAGCCGCAATCAAGGAGATCCTTGAGCAGATGGCATCGACCTTGCAAAACGGCGACCGGATTGAAATCCGAGGATTTGGCAGTTTCTCGCTGCACTATCGTGCGCCCCGCGTGGGTCGCAACCCCAAGACCGGGGACAAGGTTGAACTGACCGGGAAATATGTCCCGCACTTCAAACCTGGCAAAGAGTTGCGCGAACGCGTCAACATCATCGAATAATGCAGAAAACGGCATACCTGAGTATGCCTTTTTCATTTTTATGGCCTGGAGTCTGCCCGTTGTCGGGTTTCTCACACTCTTTTCCCATTCGCGCTAGAGTCTGCCTGTGATTTTAAGGATAATCAGTCACTCATTCGCTACAGACAGGGAGCTCCCATGAAGCGTATCTTGGCCCTCATTCCACTGGTGCTGGTGTTTGTCCTGACCCTTGCCATCGGTTCTCAAAATGGTCAGCTGGTGCAGTTCAACTACCTGATCGCCCAGGGGGAGTTCTCGCTCTCCATGTTGCTGGGGTTCTTCTTCGCCGGCGGTTTTCTGCTGGGCTGGCTGGTGTTTGGCCTGCTGTTCCTGCGTCTCAAACTGCAAAATCGCACCCTGAACCGAACCATGCGTCGTCAATCTCGCGAGTTGGATCTTGCCCGGTCGACAACCAAGGAATAATGTCCCTCGATGCTTGAACTGCTTTTCCTGCTGTTGCCCATCGCCGCTGGTTATGGCTGGTACATGGGCCGCAGGAGTGTTCGCCAGGACACCCAGCAACAGAGTAACCAGTTTTCCCGCCAGTACGTGGCGGGCCTCAACTATTTGCTCTCTGACGAGTCGGACAAGGCGGTGGATCTCTTTATCCAGCTGCTGGAAGTCGACAGCGAAACCATCGAAACCCACCTCTCCCTCGGCAACCTGTTCCGTCAACGGGGCGAAGTCGATCGCGCCATCAAGATCCACCAGAACCTGGTCGCCCGTCAGCTGACCCGTGAGCAGCGTCAGCTTGCCTTGCAGGAGCTGGCCCGTGACTTTCTGGCTGCCGGCTTGCTCGATCGGGCCGAAGCACTCTGGAAAGAGCTGTGTGATGACAGCGATTTCGAAGAGACGGCTCTGGCACAGCTCCTGATCATTCATCAGCAGTTGCGTGACTGGGACAATGCCATCGCCGTGGCGGTGCGTCTGCAGAAATTCCAGGGCAAGAAGCTGGCCGAGCCCATTTCCCACTTCTATTGCGAACAGGCGGAGAGTGCCTTGCGCGATGGCGACAAGCCTGCGGGGATCGCCAAGCTCAAGCGTGCGCTCGGTGCCCACCCGGCCTGTGCCCGCGCCAGCTTGCGGCTGGCCGATCTGGCGATGGAGGAGGGCAGGTTCGAGGATGCGGCCAAGGAGCTCCTGCGGGTGTTCGAGCAGGACATCGACTTTGCCTCCGAAGCCATGCCAAAACTGCTTGATTGCTATCGCCAGCTTGGTCGCAGCCAGGAGCTGATCCCGCTGCTTGAAAAAGCGGTAGAGGATCATGCGGGGGTCAGCGTGACCCTGGCGCTGGCCAATCTGGTGGAGGCCCGCGATGGGTTGAGTCAGGCCCGTGCGCTGGTGCTGCGCCAACTGCGTCGCCACCCCTCCATGAAGGGGTTTTATCAGCTGGTCGGTTTCCAGTTGGCCAGTGCCGAGGAGGGGCCTGCCAAGGAGAGCCTGGAGCTGCTGCAACAGTTGGTCGGTGAGCAGATCAAGATCAAGTCGACCCACAAGTGCCGTCAGTGCGGCTTTGCCACCCATTCGCTGTTCTGGCAATGCCCTTCCTGCCGGCAGTGGGGCACCATCAAGCCGATCCGAGGGCTGGATGGGGAGTAAACGCCAGCGAGGCCAACACGCCCGGGCGAGCACGGATACCCAAGAATTTCAGATGCCAGCGTGCAACCGGGCCCCGGCTCTGCTGCGCCTGGCTGTGGCATAACAATCCATAGGAAGTGACATGCAAGACCCCAAAGTACTGGTCGCGCTGGATTATCAGCACGAAGCCGACGCCTTTGCCTTCATTGAGCAGATCTCACCGGCCCAGTGCCGCCTCAAAGTAGGCAAGGAGATGTTTACCCTGTTTGGTCCCCAGTTCGTTCGTCAACTGGTGGCCAAGGGGTTCGACGTCTTCCTGGATCTGAAATTTCACGACATTCCCAACACCGTCGCCAAGGCGGTGGCGGCCAGTGCGGAGCTGGGCGTCTGGATGGTGAATGTCCATGCCAGCGGTGGCGAACGCATGATGCGTGCCGCCAGAGAGGCGTTGCTGCCATACGGGGACAAGGCGCCCCTGCTCATCGGGGTAACCGTGCTGACCAGCATGGAGCAGTCCGACATGGCGCCCCTGGGTCTGGATGTGACGCCGGCAGAACAGGTGATCCGCCTGGCCACCCTTGCCAAGGCGGCCGGGCTGGATGGTGTGGTCTGCTCCGCGGAAGAGGCGAGTGTGCTGAAGGGGCTGCTGGGAGCCGAATTCAAGCTGGTGACGCCGGGCATTCGTCCGAGCGGATCGGCTGCCGGTGATCAGCGCCGCGTCATGACGCCGCTGGCAGCGGTGGAGGCGGGGGCGGATTATCTGGTGATCGGCCGTCCTATCACCCAGTCCTCGGATCCCGCCGCCGTGCTTGGGGCGATCAATGCCGAGCTTTGCCGGTAACGGCGTAATGGGCGAATGAGCGCAGGCCGGATCCCAGATCCGGCCTGCTGCATTTTGGCCGTGGGCTGGCCCTGCCTATAGGGAGTTCAGGAGTGGACGGCCTGGGTGTCCAGACGAATGGGGAAGAGGCCGAGCAGCAGGCCGGCGAGTGCGCCGATGAAGTGTGACTCGATGTGCACCCTGGCACCGATCAAGGCGGAGACAGGGCTCTCGCCGGCACTGTAAAAGTCCACACCGAGCTTGATGGCGACGCCCGCCAGCATCAGCCAGCCGGAGTGACGGCGAAAGCGGATGTCCTGCATGGCACCCCATACGAACAAGCCGTGCAGCAGGCCGGAGAGTCCCATGTACCACTGGGTTTGCGGGCAGCCCCACCAGATGCCGAGTCCGACCGCCGTTCCCAGCAGCAGCAGCAGCACGGGCAGGCGCCATCCCGTCAGGTACTCCTGAAACAGGCTGTAGAGCACGGCCAGACCGCTCAGGTTGAGCAGCAGATGCCATCCATTGGTGTGTGCCAGATTGCCTGTTATGATGCGCCACCCTTCGCCCTGGGCGATCAGGTCGCGATCGAAGGCGAGCTGATGATTTGGCACGGTGAAAAAGAGCAAGGCAGTGACGAGCGAAAGCGCGATGACCCAGAGCAGACCCGATTTTCCTGACAACATGAAGCAGCCCAACGACAAAGAGAGCCGATACTGTACACGCTGTACCCGGGCCCTCAAAGCGTGCCTGTGCGATTATATTCAGCGTGTGCCGAACCTGGCTGCGCTCCATATCCTGCAACACCCTGCCGAAGTAGGTCACCCCAAGGGGACGGCTGCGTTGCTGGCGGCGTCCCTGACCGATGTACGCATTCATGTGGGGGAGGACTTTTCCGACGACGAAGGGCTCAATGCCCTGCTTGCCGACCCCGCTGTCCAGTGCTACGTGCTGTGGCCCGATGAGGAGGCCCTGACCCTGATAGAGGCAAGGGAGCATCTCCTGAGGAGTGGGCGCACCGTGCGAGCCCACTTCATCCTCCTCGATGGCACCTGGCGCAAAGCCTATCGCATGTTGCACAGCTCGCCTGCACTGCTCGGGTTGCCGCGGATCACCCTCGGCGCCATTGCCGGGCAATATTCCATTCGCAAGAAGCCCTTTGAAGAGGCACTGTCCACCCTGGAGGCGGGCTACCATCTGTTGTCCCGGTGGGAAGGAGATCCTGAGCGCTTCGCCCCGCTGATGACCCTGTTTACCCATTTGAACCGGCAGTGGCATGACTTTGCACAAGGCCGCCGCCGTTGAATTGCCCAGAGGAGTGAAAAACATGAAAAAAGCCGTCGTGGTCTTCAGTGGCGGGCAGGACAGCACCACCTGTCTGGTGCAGGCACAGGCCCGCTATGACGAAGTGCATGCCATCACCTTCGATTACGGCCAGCGCCACCGGGCGGAGATTGACACCGCCCGCCATCTGGCGACGGCGCTCGGGATCGCCGCCCACAAGGTAATGGATGTGACCATGCTCGGGGAGCTGGCCATCTCTGCGCTGACCCGGGACGACATACCGGTGAGCTTCGAGCTTCAGGAGAACGGCCTGCCCAACACCTTCGTGCCGGGACGCAACATCCTGTTCCTGACCCTGGCGGCCATCTATGCCTATCAGGTGGGCGCCGAAGCGGTGATCACCGGGGTGTGCGAGACCGACTTTTCCGGCTATCCCGATTGCCGCGACGACTTCGTCAAGGCGCTCAATCAGGCGGTCTCCCTGGGGCTGGATCGCCCCATCCGCTTCGAAACCCCCCTGATGTGGCTCGACAAGGCCGAAACCTGGGCGCTGGCGGATCATTACGGTCACCTCGATACCGTGCGTCACCAGACGCTCACTTGCTACAACGGAATCCAGGGAGATGGTTGCGGGGCCTGTCCGGCCTGCGAGCTGCGTCGCCGTGGCCTGGATCACTATCTGGCTGACAAGAGCGGCATCCGTGCCAGACTTTACGAGAAGAGCGGACTGGGCGAGAAAAGCGGATCCTGAGCCTGTGCCTAGCCCGGGTTTGGGGTATAATCCGCCCCTTTTGCAGCAAGTCGTGACCAAGATGCACTACCCAATCAACGAGATCTTCCAGACCATCCAGGGGGAGGGGGTATTTACCGGCCTGCCCGCCATCTTCGTTCGCCTTCAGGGCTGCCCGGTGGGCTGCCCCTGGTGCGATACCCGCCACACCTGGGTGGTGGACCCCGAGCGTGAGGTGGCCCCTGGCGAGGTGCTCGATCGTTCCAATGAGTCCGACGGCTGGAGCAAGATGAGCACGGAAGATATTCTGGCCAGCTTTACCCGGCTCGGTTACCGGGCCCGTCACGTGGTGTTGACCGGTGGTGAGCCCTGCCTCTACGACTTGCGCGAGCTCTCTTCGGCCCTGGTGGCATCGGGTTATCAGGTGCAGATCGAAACCAGCGGGACCAGCGAGGTGCTGACCCATGAGCAGACCTGGGTGACTGTTTCCCCCAAGATCGGCATGAAGGGTGGGTTGCCGGTGCTGGTCTCTGCCCTCGAGCGGGCCAACGAGATCAAGCACCCGGTGGCCACCGAGCACCATATCGAGGAGCTGGATGCCCTGCTGGCCACCGCCCGGCTGCGCCCCGATGTGATGATTGCGCTGCAACCCATCAGCCAGAAAGCCAGGGCCACGGAGCTGGCCATGGCAACCTGCATCGCCCGTAACTGGCGACTCTCCATCCAGACCCATAAATACCTGAATATCGATTGATATGGATGGACTCAGCGATGAGCGCATCTTGCTGACGCTGGCCAGCAAGATGCCTTACGGAAAATACAAGGGGCGGCGCATCATCGATATTCCCGAGCCCTATCTGGTATGGATGGCGCGAAGCGGTTTTCCGGCCGGTACCCTGGGCCAGTCTCTGGCACTGGCCTACGAGATAAAGCTCAATGGACTCGAGTCCATGATTATTCCCATTATTAACAGGATGTCAGAATGAGAATATATACAAGGCAAGGGGACAAGGGGCTCACGCGACTGGCCGATGGCACTTCCCTGGCCAAAGACGATAAACGTGTCGAGACCTATGGCGCCATCGACGAGCTGAATTCCCAAATAGGCTTGTTGATGGCTGAAATACCCGCCGGGGAGACGACTCTCCTGGCCGATCTCATATTGTTGCAGCAGGAGCTGTTTGATCTGGGCGGGGAGCTGGCATTTTCCAGTGAATCGCAAACGGATACGCTGTGGCAGGTGAACGAGGCTTGGACGAACAGGCTCGAGCAACAGATCGATGCCTACAGTGCCGGGTTGCCGGTGCTGCGCAATTTTATTTTGCCGAGCGGTTCGCGGGCGGCGGCCCAGGCACATGTGGTGCGTACCCTGACCCGTCGCTGCGAGCGCCTGCTGCTTGGGTTGAGCCGCGTAGAGCGGGTGAATCCGGCCGTTTTGCCCTACCTCAACCGGCTGAGCGACTGGTTTTTCACCATCGCCCGATACCTGCTGGTATCGTCGGGTACCCCGGAGATCCTCTGGGTCAAGGCGGCTGACAGAGGCTGACAATCGCTCGAAGCGGCAATAAAAAACCTCGCCTTGCGAGGTTTTTTATTGCTGTGGAAAGGGGCCTGATATTGCAGTCAGATGGCAAAGGCTTCCACGGATTTGCCTTCGGCAACGGCCTTGGCAATGACCGAGGGCATGCGGCCCTGACCGGTCCAGGTTTTTTCCACGCCATTGTCAAGATAACGATATTTGGCGGGGCGGGGCGCACGTTTGCTGACCTTGGTATTCTCGGGCACCACGGTGTTGACCAATTCGGCGGGATCGATCCCTGCGGCCTTCAGCATTTCGGCATATTCGGCAATTTTCTTTTGATGTTCTTCACGGGCCTGGCGTTCGGCGGATTCATCTTGCCGACGTTCATCGACGATGGCGGAGAGCTTTTCCAAGCCTTCTTCCAGTTGTTCCAGCGTCAAATCGCGGCAAGCTGCACGCAGGCTACGGATATTCAACAGCACTTTCAGAAATTCGTTCATATTGGCTACCACGCGAGCAAAATATTAAGGGAAGAACTGGTTTTTCGATAATTTATAGGGGTGATTGGTACCAAGTCAAGCCTGCCAAAATAATTAATTAGGCTGATAAATTAAGTCTTGAAATAGATATTAAGGATATTTTTATCCGTTTGACGGGCCAACATCTTCGAATGGACTCGTGTCAGATGAAAATATCGCCAGTGGAGTCTTTGATGAACCATTTGACTATCTTTGAAGATGTGGGTGCCTCAGAAACCTTGAAATTTAATCAAAAAACTTGCTATCACCCGGCGGCTCGATAAAATGTGCCGCGAATACCTTTAAGTAGAGGCGCGCTGCCTATGAGTAACCGAGCGGAGGGTGATGCCTGCGATGCTCGATGAAAGGAGTCGGCGCCGAAGTGACCAGGCCATCATACCGGGTTGCTGGTTCTGCATCTAATAGGTGCAGGACTGCCATAGTCATCCACTATGGAGCGCTACCTGAAGGGGCTGAGGAGTATACCCTCCCCATGGGTTTTGTTTCTTTGATCCTCTCGGTAGATCTCCACCTGTTGTCTTTAGGTGCAAAGAGATCATGGACATCGTTCATTACGCCGACTCCGGTTGGTCCGTCGTTCCCCCCCTGCTGGCCGTTGCGCTGGCGATCATCACCCGCCGCGTCCTGGTGTCGCTGGGGGTGGGCATAGTCGCAGGCAGCCTGCTGCTCAACCAGTTTTCTCCCCTTGCTTCCCTGCATTACATGCTCGATACCGTGCTCAGGATCTTCTGGGTCGACGGTGCGCTCAATCGTGACAACGTCAACATGATCCTCTTCATGTTGCTGCTGGGCGGCCTCATCAGCCTGATGAGCGTCTCCGGTGCGACTCGGGCGTTTGCCGAGTGGGCGGAGCGCCGCGCCAAGACCCGCAAGGGTGCCAAGTCCCTGACCGGTCTGATGGTGTTCGCCTTCTTCATCGACGACTTCTTCCACAGCCTGTCGGTGGGGGCCATCTGCCGTCCGGTGACCGATCGCTTCCAGATCTCCCGCGCCAAGCTGGCTTATCTGCTGGACTCCACCGCCGCGCCGGTTTGCGTGCTGATGCCGATCTCCTCCTGGGGGGCCTACATCATCGCCCTCGTCGGCGGCATCATGGCGGCTCATGGTCTGACCGACCAGAGCCCCATCTCCGCCTTCGTCGAAATGATCCCCATGAACCTCTATGCGGTGTTCACCCTGATCATGGTGCTGGTGGTGATCGCCTTCCAGCTCGACATCGGCCCCATGCGCCAGCATGAGCAGTGGGCACTGGAGGGCAAGCTGTGGGACGAGTCCAAGGGGCGCCCCATCGGGCTCGACATGGAGAGCCCGGAGGAGAGCAATGGCGGCATGATTGACATGGTGCTGCCCATCCTGACCCTGACCCTGGCCACCGTCTATTTCATGATTGACTCCGGGGCTGCGGTGCTGGCCGACAAGGAGCTGCCGTTCAGCGTGCTCGGCTCCTTCGAGAACACCAATGTCGGCTCCTCCCTGGTCTATGGCGCCCTGTGCAGCCTGGTGGTCTCCATCGGTTTGGCCATGCGCCTCAAGCTCGGTGCAAGCAACTGGATGAAGGCGGCTCCGCAGGGGATCATGGCCATGCTGCCCGCCATCAACATCCTGCTGTTCGCCTGGACCATCGGCGCCGTGGTGCGCGATGTGGAAACCGGTAAATACCTGGCCTCCCTGGCCAATGGCAATCTGCCGGTGGAAGTGTTGCCCGCCGTGGTCTTCGTGCTCTCCTGCGCCATGGCGTTTGCCACCGGCACCAGCTGGGGCACCTTCGGCATCATGCTGCCGCTGGCCGGCGACATGGCGGCCGCCAGCGACATCAGTCTGATGCTGCCCATGCTGGCCGCCGTATTGGCAGGGTCCGTGTTCGGGGATCACAGCTCCCCCATCTCCAGCACCAGCATCCTGTCTGCCACCGGGGCCGGTTGCCATCACATCGATCACGTGATGACCCAGCTGCCCTATGCCTTGGCCATCGCCTTTGGCGCTGCGCTCGGCTACCTGGTGATGGGGCTGATGCACTCCGCGCTGGCCGGTTTCACCGTGAGCGGGCTCTGGTTCCTGATCTTCTCCGGTTACCATTTGCGCAAAGCCCGGGCGTATAGCGCCGTGGCAGTCGCATAAGAGAACAAGGGGCCTGCGGGCCCCTTGGTTTTGGCAGGGGCTTTGGTTAGCATGCGCCCCATCACTCCCGTTTCGGAACCCCATCATGGCTTCACTGCACTACAAATTTGCCACCATGAACTCAGGCAAATCGACCCAGCTCATCCAGGCCCACTTCAACTATCTGGAGCGTGGCATGTATCCGCTGGCCATGACGCCCGCCATCGACGATCGCTTCGGTGCCGGCGTCATCAGTGCCAGGGTCGGTCTTGAGCTGAAAGTGGAGGTGTTCAGCGACAGCTGCGATCTCTTCGAGATGGTCAAGGCGCGCCACGCAAAGCGGCACATCGATGTCTTCATCGTTGACGAGGCGCAGTTCCTGACCCGTGAGCAGGTCTACCAGCTCGCCCGCATCGTCGACGAGCAGGACATTCCGGTGATTGCCTATGGTCTCAAGACCGATTTTCGCGGCGAACTGTTCCCCGGCTCCTACCACCTGCTCTGTCTGGCGGACAAGTTCGAGGAGCTCAAAAGCATCTGCTGGTGCGGCAACAAGGCCCACATGAACTCGCGGGTCAACGAGGCGGGGCAGGTGATGCGCGACGGTGAGCAGGTGGAGATCGGCGGCAACGATCGCTATGTGTCGCTCTGCCGCAAGCACTATCTGGAAGGACGGGCCTTCAAGTAATACCAATCGGATTAAACATTAGGTCAGTTTTATCCAATCTCGGCTACAAAGTGACATCACCCGCTCCACATCG
>NZ_JAPCIY010000045.1:0-34164 GCF_027707645.1 Aeromonas sp. QDB30
GGGGTGACGTGAGCGCGTTAAGGATCAGGGTGTTCACGTTGGCCGGAATGGCTGTTCAACTTCGCCGGAATACGCACACCGAGCGGCCATCGCTGAGCTGGTCATGCATAAAGTCCATCGACCAGCACTGATTAGGCTGGTCGGGAACCGCCAACGGCTCTGGCTTAGCCCGAACCAACCGTTTCCTGGGTTTTATCCGCAGATTGAGCTCCAGCGCCCGATAGATCCGGTATACCCGTTTGTGATTCCAGCCAAAGCCTTGGACGTTGCGCAGGTACAAAAAGCATAACCCGAAGCCCCAGTTGCGCTGGCTGGCCGTGATACGTAGCAGCCAATCGGCAATTTCCTGGTTTTCATCGACCAGCACGGGCTGATAGCGATAGCAGCTTTCACTGACCTTGAAGATCCGGCAAGCCAGACGGATGGATATGGCGTAGTGAGTCACGGCTTTGGTCGCCATCTCCCGGCGGGCAGATGGCGTTACCACTTTTTTGCCATGGCCTCGGTGATGATCTCTGCCTTGAGGCGCTCCTCGGCGTACATCTTCTTGAGGCGGCGGTTTTCGTCCTCCAGCTCCTTGAGTCGAGCCATGAGGGAGGCATCCATCCCCCCGAATTTGGAACGCCACTTGTAGAAGGTGGTCGTGCTGATGCCATGCTCGCGGCAGAGCTCCGGGACGGGAGCTCCAGCCTCAGCTTGTTTGAGGATGGCGATGATCTGGGTATCGCTAAAGCGTGATGTTTTCATGTAGAACCTCCTGCGTTCAAGGTACGGGAAAATTCTACTTATGAGCACCCTGGTTTTTCGGGGGGATTACCCCTGGAACGTCCCGCTGGAGCCCATTGCAAAAAAAGTGGCGCAATACAACGAAGGCAAGTAGGTCGATTTAGCGGCGCTTACTGATCGGCGTAACCAGATGCTCCTGAACCTTGGGCGCTGCCTTGACGCTTCGGTAATACCAGCTGCGCCGCGGCAAGCCAAACCAACGACAGATTTTACTGACGGAGACCTCGGTACCCTCGGCGCGTAATCCCTGCTAAACATCGGCGACTATCTGTCGTCCTCGCCGAGCAGGGAGGCCAACTTTTTTCTGGCGCGTAACTCCAGCATGGCTTCGCCATAGGCCTCCTGAAGCTCTTTGAGTTGCTTCTCGTACTGCTCGCGGATATCCAACAGCTTGGCGCGCAGAGCGTTCTCCATGCCCTGTTTGGCGTCATTAACCCACTCCTCAATTTCAGAGGGAGCTAAATCGAAGCCGCGAGCCGCCTCGGATACAGTGGTCTTGCCCTGGATGATGTCCATGACCAAAGCGGTTTTGCGCTTGGCGGTCCAACGTTTGATTTCTTCGTCCATCGTAATGCTCATGTCTGTGATCTCCACTCATTATGACCTGAGCAGGATTTCAGTGGGTCCTTACACTTTCTTGTTGGTGGTCATAGGGTGACTCCAGATAACACGGTAGGGGTACCGTTTTGTTATCCGGTGCGAAGCCGTATGACCACTCCCTTTTGTGGGCAACTGTGAGGTGAATATCATCTCCATACAGTTCGTCTGATAATGGCATTCTGTTGTCCTTTCAAAAGGTTAGTGAGAATGTCAGTTATGTAGATTTTTTACACTCTCCCTCATTGCCACTCACTTATCATTCAATAGAAACAAAAATCTGTGTGTTTTCATCCCCAGCTGCGGCGACCCTGCACTGCATTCGCTCAATGAGTTCTTCACCAAGAGAATCAGCAGAGAAATCGAATTTCAGTCTATAACTCTTCTCGCTGCGGTCTGCCTCCCAATATGAAAGGCCTTGGTCAAACTGAATAGTTAGTCGCTTCCCGGAATTAAGCTGAAGTTGTAGCTGTCGGTAGTGGGGTAAGGAGTGGAGGCTGAGTACTTCCCCCTCTAGGCCACAGAATTCCAATGCTTGGCAGATGGCTTCATCCCGCTCCTGAGATGAGAGCCAATCATGCCTGCATTGCCACGGTGTCCGGTTGTCGTTCTTCTGATATTGACGTCCCAAAACTCTGATAGCGAAACTTGAACTGCTGCGTACTCCCAGTTCATGGATCACATTAACCAAATGATTCACAACTAGCGGACTACATACATAACGATCTGTATAGGTGACTTCGGTGATGTGGTCTTTGCCCTCAAAGATGTCATTAAGAAGAACATCAGATACATTTCGAAGATGTTCCCAGAACCTGCCAGCAAAACCGTTGAGGGAGCCATCTAGCTGGTCGGCTATCTCGATCTTGATAAGCTCAGGGGACTTGCCTGGTATCAACTCGCTGGCATTTAGCTCTCGGCCTATCTGCAAGTTTGGCGGACAACCGCGAACAATCAGCGAGCCAGCAGAGGCTAGATCCCAGTCATGCCCTGGAGCAGTAAGGACAATGTTGTTGCTGGCCCATGCGATGTTAGCTTGCGGTCCATGTACTGTGATGTTTAGTGTTAGTTCTCCAAGAGCGGGAATGCTTTTGTGCAAACATAACCCAACTCCGTTAATAGCCAGCTTTGCCAACCATTCCTTCTGATCTTTTGGCAAGGATTCGAAGGTGCTTTCGAGAAAATGCAACTGCACCTGGTGCCCGGCACGCTCCCAGCTATGTAGTTGATGTCGCATTCGGCGAGCAACGGCAAGATCCCACTCCTCGGAGGTCGCAAGGAGATAGACTGCAATGGTCTTGGGGCTGTCATCCTGCGTGATGATTCGTTCAACTGCTTCATGCAAGGTTGTAATTTCGGCTTGGCTATGTGGTCCAAATACTTGAAGGGGGGCAGGCAATGCTAAGCCGGTCAGCCAGGTCTGATTGATCCACTCTAAGGCTGCATGGCGATTAAGACGGTCAGCCTCAAAACGGGTATCAAAACTGAGCAAGCAGTGCTGGCAGGCATGCGAGCAATTACACCTGCTCAGACGTTCGATAACCCGTTGCCACAAGTTTGCGTCATTCAACTGCTCCGCAGCCAGAGTGGTGTAGCCACCGCTACGCAGATCAAACACCCGAATGGCTCTAGCAGTTCGATCCTCTACCCGGATTGGATGGCAGTCACAGCCAAGCTCTTCAGTTTGAATACCAAGTGAAGCGGCAATGGCTTCTCGCAACGCGACAGCAATCGAATAGCCAGTGATATCATCATTGAGAAACTCTCCGCTCAATGGATCTCGTAGTACCAGTTCCAGTGCATCAGTCAGGCAGTCATGACCCAGATGGATATTCTGCTTAATCTTCCAGCTATTGTTGCTGCCGGGGCAGATGTTCTCACCATTATCGTTCTTACCACCGCGCAGTCTTCGATGTTGGGCCTTTTCGCGGAACATGGCCGGGAGATACTGTTCATTGGCCGCAGCAGATTGGTCCGGATAGCTCAACATGGGTTCGGCCTTGCCACACTCGAGACAGATGGCGAAACCTTTCTGGTTAGCTCCTGAACTGTAGTGGAATAGCTGAGACTGTTGGCTCGCACGAAACATACCGAACGCCGGATTGGTTAGATAGATCCAGCGAGCAGGCACATTCAGCCAGGGCGCTTTAACCGGTATATATTGCAGTCGGCTGATGTCGTTGTGAGGATCATCAAAGAAGTCCACTGCAAACCCGGCAGGCACCAAGTATTCATGGATCTGATCGCGCTCAATCGGGTATCCACACTCTTGACAGTTGAGTTCCAGGCCTGGGTTGATGGCCGTATCACTGGCCCCACAGTGTCCACAGCGCCAAGCCTTCTTGAAGAGCTGTAGTTCCTTGACGTTTTCGGCAGAGGCAGGAGCGTGCCAGTTCAGGGTGATGCCAGATGACTTATACACCAAGCCATCCATGACCAGCTCAGCACCAGGAGCATACTCTCGCAGTCCGGTAATACGATCTCGGGAGGCAAGCGAACGATAGCGGGCTCGATTGTCCTCCCGCTGACCCTTTTCATCCAGCTTCAAGGTCTGCATACAGCGATTATCAAAGCTGACAATATCTGTCGGAAAACCATAACCTGGCAAGAAACGCTTATCGGCCAGTTCGCTAAGAAGATATTCATTTTCTATCCGGTTCAGTTGCGCGTCCATGGCTCGATAGGCGGCGGCTTTCTTGTCTTCGACTTGTTGCAGTTGCGTCCGACTTGCCTCATGTTCCTGCAACCATGACTGTGTAATCTCAATAACTCGATTACTTGCTCGTTTTAACAGTTCTGATTGTGGAGTTGAATTGAGAATGCTACGCCGGGTAATGTCCTTGATCGCTTGAGATATAAGATCATCGGCTCCTAGCGCCTGATTCTCACACCACAGAGCGAAGCGTTTGGAAAGAGACATAGGCATCCCGTTATCAAGGAAGAAAGCCCCTGAAGTCATTGCCTTGATCTCTTCGGCCGCGATAACGTGCTTCAGCCAATGAGATAATAACCAGGCGTTGATATGGCGCTGTATCAGTTCAGGGCTTTGCAGTGACACCTTGGGCATACGCATCGCTGTGGTAAATGGCCAAAGAGGGTTATTGAATACGCTTTGGTCATGAGGGGTATTTTTACAAACAGCAAGTGCCAAAGATCTCCCTTCACGGCGTCGGCCTGCTCGACCAGCCCGTTGCAAGTAGTTAGCTGGGTGAGGTGGTACGTTATTCATTGCTACTACGCTGATACCACCAATATCTACACCCATTTCCATGGTGGTTGAACAGCTTAGTAAATTCAGTTTCCCGGCTTTGAATTGATCCTCGTATTTATCCAGTTTGTTTTTTGGTTGCTGGGCGGAGTGTTCTGCCGCACAGAAGTAATTCCCGCCTTCGTTGATCAAATCTGAAACATCAGACCAAAGCGCGCTCTCGCGTAATTTTTGTATTTCTGGTTGGTTATTAAGCCAATCGCGGATGCCCAGCAAGCCTTGATCACCAGAAGCATGCAGAAGTGATTCAGGAGGTCTCGGCATTGTGTAAGGCGCGACTTTCACAACCATCTCCCGATCAGTGCGAGGTGTATAGGGGCTTAGCCCTTCGAACGGAGTATCAATAAATCGCCTTGATACCGGACAAAAATAGACCTCATGGGGCAGCCGGAAGCTTATTTCGCTCAAATCGAGCTGATAACCATCACCGGAAGAGATCAACAATTTTGCGTGCTGGGTGAGTGCAACCCATGCTTCGTTAAGAATCGAATCGATCTGATCCTGGTGCAAAGAGGGAGACCAATTAAACGCCTTGCAGAGCAACAGAATTGCTCGTGAATGAACACCGTTGACAGTGTTGACGGTCGGCCATCGCGTGTAGCGTCCGGACAGCTTTTCAGTTTTACCGTTTAGAACAGGGGGGACTACCCACTTCGGGCGGATACGCGCGCCAATCAGGGATTGCCAGCGTCTATCTATATTCAGGATGGTGTTTTCACGGACGAAGAAGTCCAGTAGTACCTTCAAATAAGTACGCCAAGACTCAATAGACTGTTCTTTAGTTGCGCGTGCTGGCCAAGTCATGGGGGTGCTGGTAATTCTCGCCAGCTTGGGATAGCAAACCTGAACCAGTCCTAGTGTTTCCAGGCTGTTGGCTCGTTTGGGACGACGATAAAACTCACGGGCCAGTAGCATCCCAGCTAGGGAAATACTGTCTTGTTTACCGAAGGTATTTGGTGCCAGGCCGTTATAGTAGTCCAACATACCCATTTGCAGCTCTGGAGTGCCAGCAAGATGGTTCACCATGTCCGCCCAACCGATTTCGGCCCCTTTTGATGCGTCGGCTTGTTTCGCCAATAAGCTGCTTAAGTGTTTTTCTTCAAAACGCCCTATTTTTTGTTTGGCTTGAAGCTGTAGTAACTCCTGAAGATCCTGTAAATCTTCCTCGGTAAGTGCATTGGTTGGCTGTGCTTGCAATAACCTATGATACACCAGTCCCCGGATCCGGTTACGTTCGGAGTCCTGTTGTAATTTGACTGCTATGCGAGCAGTTCCTTGGCGGCTGTCGGTAAACGAAATTAGTTTCCGGCCTTGGAAGGGCTTGCCGGAGGGCTCGGGATCCTGCGGGCAAAACTCCAGCAAGGTGCCGATCACTGTGCTTAAGGTAAAGGGAGCGCCAATGCGCGCAGGGCGGAGCAAGCTGCGTCCACTAATTGAGGAACCGCAACAAGGACATTCATTCTGAGTGCTCCTGAATACTTGTAGCTCGATATATTCATCCTTGGGACCATCAAATCTCAGCCTCTGGCTGCTGCGATCCAGATACTCTGGAAAGCTACTGTCAACAACACGATTGGTGATCAAGGAGTGACTTAATAATTCACTATCTTTATCCGGTTCTTCGATATCTGATTGTTCTTCATCCAAAGAAAACTCATCGATTTGTTGTTGTGATGGGTCGATCAGCTTGCCTTGACTGGTGGCCGATGTTTGCAGAAAGCTCTCATTACACTCCTCGCAGGAGACCAGCGGCATAAGAGGTGCGCCGCAGCTGCAATGGGTCCGCTCTTCCAGATACACCATGCCGAATGGCCATTCTGGATGCGCCAGCGGTGTGTTGGCTTTATGTGTGCAGTTACGATCAATACAGGCTCGAATTGCAGGGATAACATTGTGAAAGAGGTGAGCTCGTAACGGTAAAAATGATAGACCTTCGGCATTTTTTGTCCCTGACATCAGGTCGAGCCAGGTAAGCAGTTGTTTTTTAGACAAACCCGAGATTCGTACTAACTCCTGCAGACTTTGTGGTTTTAATTGTCCATCCGTAATGAACAAAGAACGGATCCGAAGGGCTGTTGGACTGGCTTCAAGGCGTTGGTAGCGTAGGGCTGATTGTTCATGCTCACTCTCTATTGCAGCAATTACTTCGGGATGGTCTTGCTCCGTATGTGGTTTAACTTTGTGCAGAGATGGAATGTCCCGATGGCCTTGAACAACATGCACCTGCTCTGGTGGAACACCGCCGATATCAGCAAGGAAATTGCGCAGGTTTTCGATGGTTTTGGCATCCGATCCAAATGTTGCTGAGGTTGCCACAAAACGCACATCCTGCGGATTAACCTGAAAGGCCAGCATCACGCGGCGTAGCAGCAGTGCCATCTCGGCAGCTTGTGAGCCGATATGAGTGTGTGCTTCATCAAGAATGATCCAACGTAGTTTGCCAGCTGATCTTTGTAGAATAGGCTCATCTTCTTTCCGGATGAGCATGTATTCCAACATGGTGGCATTCGTTACAAGAAGTTGCGGAGGACGCGCCCGCAAGCTCTTGCGATCGATTACTTGTCCCTTGTACTTCTGAGCAGATGCCTTCCGCTCATTTTCCAGAGCCCCCGTATAGAGACAGTGGCGAATTTGCCCATCAAAGCCGTCTGTCCAGGCATCCAGGCGATTCTGCTGTGAGTTAATCAACGCATTCAGTGGATAGATGAGCAGTGCGCGGACCCCATCAGGATCTTCATTTCTATCAATCTCCTTCGCCAACTGATTGAGCACCGGCACAAGGAAGCATTCGGTTTTGCCAGAGCCTGTTCCACTGGTAACCACCAACGATTGTGGTTCTGGAGAGTTCAATACCTGCCATGCAGCTAGCTGATGGGTAAACGGATGACGGCTATCGGGGAAATGATATTCCTTGGCCAACTCTTTTGGCGGTTCAGCCATGGCTTTTGCCAGCCGTGTATGGAGTAATTCTCCACCCGCCAGAGAGGCCATGGTTTCATCGCTTTCTTTCCAACCAAAGGTTGATTCGAAGACTGGATCTGCAAGCCAGGCGCCCGGTGTTCCCGGTGTTGCTGTCAACTTCTCATGCAGGAATTGACGTAGATGAGGATTGCCCAGACCGAGCAGGCCTTGGGCCGCACGCTCACTGCGTACACTCAGGTTGGTCATCAGGGCGGAAAAATAGTTTTTTTGATAAAGCATCAGATTCATTTCCCAATAGAGTATGTTTGGGCCATGGCTAAGCCGGTTTGATAGGCTGCATCAAACCAGACGGTATCGAGTTGGCGAGTTGTTCTCAGACTAAACAAGCGCGCCGGATCGGATTGCCACAGCTGGCCTTTTCCCGCATAGACATCGAAGGCCGCCATAAAAGGCCGAATAACTACACCAAGCTTGAAATCCGTCACTGGCAATTTGCTTCTATCGAGCAACCTGTTTCCATACATTGATCTCCTGAGTTCTTCGCGCTCTGCATGACAGAGATCAAGGTCTCGTTGCGTTTCTGGAGGGTTTCGCCGAAACATTTGCTGCATAGCCGAGTTTTCTCCATCGAACAGATGGTCAAGCCAATATTCGATGAGCATCAACGGGTTTTTGAAGAAGAAGCTAACATCCTGACTATTGAGTCCGAAATACTGGTGGAATCCTTGTTCAAAAATAAAGCTCAGTGCCGGTTGCCAGCGAGCTAAGTAGTGGCTCTTACTCTGGATGTCATTGCGGATTGCCTCTAATCGGCGCGAATTTTCAGCGGGGAGCTGCTGGCGAATTTTTGTGAAGGTGCTGAACCAATGTTCTGGGGCTATTAGTAGCCACTCAAAAGGGAGTTCAGATGGTAGGCGCTCGGCCATCCGACTGGAGAAATTGTCCAGAAGCAGTGTGGCCATGGCTAGCGCCAGCGGTTCACGGATCAGAGCCTGGCAAATATCCAGACTGGCCAAAGGCAGGTGATGCAACTTATCTAGGAGCTGTTCCAGTGTTAGCCAATCCTCATTCTCTGGATCTGCAGCCATCAACTGGAGGGCGGTTCTGAGCATACTCATCCGTGTTGGACTGTCGGCTTCGCATAGAGCTTTGCGCAGAGGAGAGAAATCATCCGGTGGGCTGATGGCTGTCGCTATCGCTATCGTTGGTCTGCAATGTAGTTGAGTGTGGTCGTTCGTATAAATTAGCCATGGTCCAACGGCATCTTCTGGTAAGTCTATTTGCCAGTTACCGGTGAATGCCTGTTCGGAAAGACATAATGGTAGGTTGACTGGATCACGCTCTGGTTCGGCTAATGGTAATGCCTGCAAAAGTTCTTCTGCTTCGGTTTGTTCGAGAATTATTTCTCGGGCATTGTCGCTCAAGAAGGCTATGTGATTTTCTAGGCAGATGCGTGTCGAGTATCTTCCGACCTCCAAACTGGCATGCGTCTGATGGCCGTGAATCAGTTCAAGCAAGACGGTGTGATCAAGTCTCGGATGGCAGGAAAGCATTTGCTGAATCTTTGGGATTAATTCAAACAAACGAATTTCTCGCACACCGATATATTTGATTTCCTGTGAGAGGCTGGTTCGACTTTTGAGTCCAATGGTTGATAGTCGCAACCGCCAGTGTGCTGCTCCTTGGGCTGACATCAATATGGCTCTGCATCCGACCAGCTCTCCAATGGTCAATACCTGGTTGTTTTCAAGTGGCGTGTTATTACGCAATAGCGTGACGCCATAAGCAGGGAAAGGCAGTGTCAGTTTTTGTTCCCCCCCCGGCCACTGCAAACTGAGTGGCACAGAGGTAACTGGGCGGGCAGAGTTGCTCTTCAAGTCCAAAATCAAGTCTGAACCATCGTGCTTTGTTTTTAGTTCTATCTCCTCGGTTTCAGAGCGGACCGGCAGATTAGGCCAGTTTACAAGTCGAATTATTCCCTCGAGGGGGCTTATGCCCGGTTTGTAAGTAATCCCTGCATCAGGCGGAAGAATCACAGCACGAGTACTGAGCAATCGTTGCTGATCTTTTCTCCAGATCAACCGACATAAACCAGGCGCCTTCGTTTGCTCAAGCCGCTGTTCGCTATTTTGTACGCTGGCAAAAAGTTCATGGGACGGAACATCACTGGCATAACCACTCTCCTGAACAACCCGTAGACGCGGCGTACCACAGAACAGTAATCCAGGCGTGGAGGTTGCCTCGATGGTATTACCCGTCCAATGGCTATCAGGGAGTGCAGGCACACAGGAAGAAATGTGTACCCTGAATGTCTGACGTTGGTAAACGAGCCGAGTGTCGCCAGCAGGCAGTTCCATCAACTTCATGCCATTCGATAGATTATTGCAGAGCTCTTGTGCTTCACCTTCCTCGGAAAAGACAATTGTCTTGGGGGGAATGGCAACCAGTGCAGAGGATCCTTTGAGCCGAGCATCACCCTGTGCAATCAGGCGAGCAAATGGCGGCGTGTTCTCAAAGATCAACGGCTCATCATGACTTAATTCTTCCCCACCAGGCAGGTTGGCAATATGTAGTGTGGCCCCCCAACGACTGACAATCAGCTGAGCTGAGTCATGTAAGGCTTGAATCAATGGTAGGGGTTTGGCTATCAGCTGATATTTGTCTCCTCGGAGTAAGGCTTCACCTGCCATGTACTCTTGCTCCCCAACACGCAAGACCAGTTGAAAATGTGGTGGTAGCTGCTCGCAGGGAAAGCCAAGCGCGTTGGCAACATGCTCACGATTGGCTTGAGCTTGCATAATAAAAGAAAGTTCATACTGGGGCGGGGAACCATCGGTACTAAGGCGCAGCCCTTTCAGGATCTGAAAAGGTGTCTGCCGCGACAGGGGGGGGATGCTGACTACACTTCTCACAAGTCCCTTGATCAGGCTGGCCGCAGCTTGACTATCAAGCGTTATTGGAAATATATCCTCCCAGTCTGGACACTCTTTCTGTAACTTGCCTATGGGGTCGGACACATCATGAAGCTCATACGTGGCTCGGATATGCAGCACTGCTTTGATGAGGTTATCCAAAAGTTCATAGACGGGCGACTGTTGATAACACACTGGCAAGAGCGCGGCTTGTGCTTCAACAGCTTGACGCAGTTGTTCATCGTGTAGGTTGTAGTGCAACGCCTGCTCGGTGACCATTCTAAGGAGTCTGGCCAGTCCGCCTTGGGCCGATTCCACCAAACGCATCGGTAGGCCACCACTCATGGCGACCAGGCCGATAAAACGTTTGCCTTCGGTTTTGATCGAAGTTTGCAGGCACCATTGTTGATGCCCGTCAATGACCAGATTCCGGATTTTATCGTGGGATAGACTCTTTAGTCCTGCTGCTTCGCAAAGCGGTCCCCAGCGCCATGCTCCACCAGCATAATCACGTTTCCACCATTCAGCCGCGAAGAGGAGCCAAGCAGCAGGGTAGTGCCGAGACAAATGGAACTTGTCTGCATAATTTTGTAAGAGGCGTTTTAATGACTCGAATTCATCCGTCGAAGTTTTGTACGCGAAAAGTGGACGCTCATCAGGATGTTTTAACCCACGTCTTGCTAAAAATTCCGAAATCCATTGGTTAATTTGCACTTTGATTTCCCTTTTCCCGATTCATCATGACGCGCCACAAAACGGCAATCCAAGAGTCATTTCATCTAAAAAAATTACGACGATTTACATCCCCACCATTCTTTGGGCGCTTTGCATCCATGAGGCTTTGAAGGCGAGGTCGTTGGCGAACAGCTTATAGAGCTCCAGTTCGTCTTTGCGGCGTGCCAGCATGACCTCTTTCATGATTTTCTCGAAGGCCAGTTCCCGGTTGATCGGGTCCGGGTTGTTCTGATACTTGGCCTCGAAATCGGGGTGCTTTTTCACGCTATCGATGATGTTCACGAACTTCACCTTCTGCTCTTCCGGGGTCGAGCTCCAACCCTGGAACCACTTCTCGTTAAAGCTCTTGATGATCTCGTCCAGCGGGTCGGTCTCTTTTTCTGTGCCGTGAGCGCCGCGTGGATTGGGGTTTTGTGGATCGAGCTCTGAATCGTCGGCGTCCAGGGTGATGGTGTGATTGAGCTTCACACGCTGCAGGCCGTAGGAGGAGAGATCTACCGATTCGAGCAACTCATCGAGCAGGTCGGCATCCGGATCTTCCACCTTGAGCTTGGGGATCAGGAACTTGAGGAACCAGAACAGTTTTTCCCACGTCAGCATGTCATAGGGCATGATGGCGGCCATCTGGCCGTAGATTTTCACGAACTGCTTGGCCTTGATCTTGATGTCGGCCTTCTCTTCGTTACTTAGCTCCAGCTCATGATTGAAGCGCTCAGCGGCCTTATCGATGATGACGCTAAGCTGCTGGGCGTCTTCGTTGTTGAAATAACGCGCCACAAAATCCTCGACCTCGAACCACTCGTAGACAGCGCTATCGTCCAGCGCGTCCTTGAGCTCATGCAGCACATTGATGTCGGTGGCGCCGGAGAGCGAGGTGGCGGTGTAGAAGGGATCGAACGCTGCCTTCATGTCGTCTACCGAGTTGAAGAAATCGAGGACAAACAGATCTTCGGTCTTCTTGCCCCACTTGGGCGCGGCGCGGTTCAGGCGGGAGAGGGCCTGCACGCACAACACGCTAGCCAGCTTCTTGTCGACGTACATGGTGCAGAGCTTGGGTTGATCGAAACCGGTCAGGTATTTGTTGGCCACAATCAGCAGCCGATACTCATCGGTATCGAATTTGTCACGGGTATCGTTCTCGGGGAACCCGTTCAGATCAGCCTCTGTGTATTCAATGCCATCCACCTCCTTGCTGCCGGAGAAGGCAATCAGCGCCTTGAACGGATTACCCAGCGCCTCCAGCTGGCGGGTAATGGCCTTGTAATAGCGGATAGCCGAGATGATGTTCTGCGTCACCACCATGCCCTTGCCTTTGCCCTTGAGCTTCTTGGCATTCACCACATGGGGAATAAAGTGCTCGAGCATGATCTCGGCCTTAACGTCGATCGTCTCCTGGCTGCCTTCCACATAAGCGCGCAGTTTCTTCTGTGCCTTCTTGCTGTCAAACAGCGGGTTATCTTCGATGGATTTGCTGATCTCGTAATAGCTGCGGTAGGTGGTGTAGTTGGCCACCACATCGAGGATGAAGCTCTCCTCAATCGCCTGCTTCATCGAATAGAGGTGAAAGGGCTGGTAGGTGCCATCGGCCTGTTTCTGGCCGAACTTCTCCAGCGTGGTGTTCTTCGGCGTGGCGGTGAAGGCAAAGTAGGAGGCGTTGCCGCGCATCTTGCGCGCGCGCATGGCCTGCAGGATCAGATCCTGGGTGTCCTCCATCTCCTCCTCGGTGTGTATCTTGCCCATCGCCGCGTTCATCTTGCCGTGGGCATCCCCGGATTGAGAGCTGTGTGCCTCATCGATGATCACCGCAAAGCGCTTGTCGCTCAGATCGCTGATGCCATCGACGATAAACGGGAACTTCTGGATGGTGGTGATGATGATCTTCTTGCCGTTCTCCAGGGCTGACTTGAGTTCGGATGACTTGTTGGCGGGCGCTATGATGTTTTTGACCTCGGAGAACTCCTTGATGTTCTCGCGCAGCTGTTTGTCCAGCAGTCGCCGGTCGGTGACGACGATGACCGAATCAAACAACGGCTGATCGACGGCCTTGGCTCCATGCACATTGACGCTTGCCGGGTAAACCTCGATCAGCTGGTAGGCGGCCCAGGTGATGGAGTTGGATTTGCCAGAACCTGCCGAGTGCTGAATAAGATAGGTCTGACCTACGCCGTGGTGGCTGGCATGATCTATCAGCCTGCGCACCACATCCAGCTGATGGTAACGGGGGAAGTACAGGGTGCGTTTGCTCAGCAACTCTTTGGCTGAACCATCCAGACGCACAAAGTGCTGGATAATGTTAGCCAGGCTCTCCTTGGTGAAGACCTCTTGCCACAGGTAGGCGCTCTTATGGCCGGTCGGGTTAGGCGGGTTACCCTTGCCGTGGTGATGCCCCTTATTAAAGGGCAGGAAGAAGGTCGCATTCCCGGCCAGCTTGGTGGTCATATAGACCTCGTCGGTATCGACCGCCATATGCACCAGGCAGCGGCCAAAGTTGAGTAGCGGCTGATTGATATCGCGATCTTCCCGGTACTGCTTCTGGCCGTGGTAACGGGCGTTCTGGCCGGTCCAATGATTTTTCAGCTCGAGGGTGATGAGCGGGATGCCGTTGATAAACAGCACCATGTCGATCTCTTGCTTGGGGTTCTGCGCCGAGTAGGCCACCTGGCGGGTACAGCTAAAGAGGTTGGCGGCAAAGTGTTGGTGCACAGCCGCACTGCTGCTGGCCAGCGGGGCCGGGTACATCAAGGTCAGGTGGGCATCGTCAAGGCTCAACCCTTTTTTCAACAGGTGCAGCACCCCCTGTTTTTGCATGATGCGATCGAAACGCTCCAGCACCTTGCGTTGCCAATCGTGAGGGTGATGCTGCTTGAGCTTGGCCAGCTCAGAGGCTTGGGTGGTCTCGAGAAATTGCCAGAACAGTCGGGTATCGATGGCGTACTGCTTGTCGAAATCGCTAGCCAGCCCCAGCACAAAGCCGTGATGGGCCTTGGCATAGACAGCGGCCGCTTCGCCGATGCCACTGCCGAGCGTTTCCAGACACTGGCCGGTCAGGGCCTGCTCGATGGCCGCTTCAAGGGCCTGTTCTTTGGTATTGCTGACCATGCATACTCCCTGCTCGTTATTTCTTGTTAACCTGCCAGTGGCCGTTTTTCTTGGGCCCGATAAATATCAGTGCCCCTTGGGCTTTAAGCTTGGCGACGGCGCGCTCCACGGTGGAAAGAGCCTTGCCCAGCCGCTGCGCTACCTCGGCCAGCGTGATCTGCGGATGCTGTTGCAGCAGACTCAGGATCTGTTCCGGGGTTTTTAGTGGTGTTTGTACCCGCATTTCTACCTGCGTTTGTACCCGCATTTCACTATCCGCTTGGGTATGGATGGCTTCTTGCAGGCTGTCTTCAATCGCTTGCAGTAAAAACTCGATAAAGGCGGAACAATCGCTTTTCTGATCGGATTCGGTCAGTAACTGGTAATAGGTTTGCTGGCGATGTTTGATGACGGTTTCCACCGGCAGGAACGCCAGCATGGGTTGCCAATCGCTTAAAATCAGGGTTTGCCATAAGCGCCCGATCCGGCCATTGCCATCACCAAACGGGTGAATAAATTCAAACTCGTAATGAAAGGCGGCCGAGGCGATGAGCGGGTGGGCATCGCTGTGCGCTAACCAGTCGAAGAGATCGGCCATCAGGCGCGGGATCTGGCTGGCCGGTGGGGCCATATGCACCAGCTGCTCACCGCGATAGATGCCAGCCCCTTTACTGCGCCAGTGACCGGCATCATCAATCAGGCCATGCAGCAATAAGGCATGTGCGGCCAGTAAGTCGTCGATCTGATGCGGGTGCCACTGCTCCATCGCTTCATAAGCGGCAAAGGCATTGCGCACCTCCTGGATCTCTTTGGGTAGACCCAGCACGGTTTTGCCCGCTAACACGGCGGTGACCTGTTCCAACGTCAGGGTGTTTTGCTCCACCGCCAACGAGGCCTGAATGGTTCTGATGCGGTTGCCACGGCGCAGCTCAGGTACCAGCCGGTTTTGATTGGCTGCCTTCCATGTGCCAATCAATTCGCCGATGCGGGCGACATGGCGCATCATGATGTGGGTGAGCTGAAACGGTGGTTGATAGCTCATGGCTAGACCACCTTAATTTTGCCGGTCACGGCGCTATTAATCAGAGTGGTTTTGTATTCTTTTAGGATTTCACATTGTTTTTTCTGAAGTTCGATTGCGTTATCAAACAACTTAGATATTTTTTCTGCATGTGCCAAAATTTTCAATTGTTCAGCTTCTGGCGCAATAGGAATTGAGATATCAAATAAATCGCTTGTGTATAGTCGAATTAAACCCTCGACGATTCCTGTTGCTCTGATAGTGAACTGCCCGATGTATGATGGATGGCGGAACAACAACTCTAGTATCTTTGTGTCAGCAATATATGCTTTTGTTTTATAAACTGCATAGTCAGGGCTAACTAGTCCTTTAAAATCAATATTGCTTTTAAAGAAAACGCCAAGGTGGGCTTTTAATTTGTTAAATACAAGGTCGTTCTTGTAGACAATTTTGCTGTCTATGTTACTTGAGGAAACGACTGCTTTCTCATGGTAGTCAGCTCTTACAACCAAACCATATTGTTGGCTGACCATGAATAGAGGTTCTTCACCTGTCAACGATCGCTCTGTCCTCTCATCAAGCACGTATTTTAATCGTTTTATTTCCCAATGCTCCGGGATCTTGCCAATCCACTCCACACCGGAGTCTTTCATCGGCACAGTCGGGTCGAGACCTTGGGTCACGGCCTGCTGGATCAGGATCTGTTTGCGCTCGTTAAGCAGCGCGATCTGCTGCTCCTTGATGGCAATCGCTTCGTCAATCTGGGCGGTTTTCGTATCCAGAAAATTGGCGATGGCGGCTTGGGTCTCCCAAGAGATATCAAAAACAGGTAAACGTTTAAAGTCTAAATAACTAAGGTTTTGCCGTAGACCAGATCCAAATCGATAAATTACTTTTGTTGTATCCAATGCATGCAAATAGTAGTGCAGATATCTTGCTGAATACAAACCTTTAACTTTAAGGTTGAGGTATGCGCTTGTGATTATTCCATGGTCATTTGCTAGGCCAGTCCTCAAACTTGTTTGATCGTTTTGTAAGTCGGTACAACGAATAATAATGTCGTCTGGCGCAACAATTTGGTATGTCTCGAATGATTCTGGAACTAAGCCAACCAATTTATCGGCTGGTTTTATAATGATTTTCCCATAGCTAAGTGAAAGCACAACATCTTGCTTCATTCCTTTATTGCTGCGCTTATTTTCAGAAAAAGCCACGAGACCAGGTTTTATATTCCAATCAACAGGAATCTCTCCCAACCACTCTACCCCAGAGTCTTTATAGGCATCATATTTTGGCATAACAGTCAGTGTCATGATTATCTTCTCCTGCTTATGCCTGGGGTTGGGATGTTGTGAGACCCAGGATCTGGGCAATCAGACCATCGGCCTGTTGTTCCAGCGTCAGGATCTCCTGAGCGACGGTCTCGAGTGAGCGCAGCGGTTTATGGCGGTAGAAGTACTTGTTAAAGCTCACCTCATAGCCGATCCTCACCGATTCCATATTCAGCCAAGCTTCTGCCACATGGGGTTTGACCTCATCGAGGAAGTACTGGTAGATGCTCTGGCTCAGTGGCACCGACTCGCTATCGCGCAAGTCGCTGCTGCTCTCGTAAGTCACGAATTCGCCTTTTTTGCCGCCTTCTTGTGGTGGATAAGGGTAATAGCCAAAATCCGGCAGATCGGCCTCTTCACAGCTATAGCGCTCCAGCAGCTCGGCCAGCTTGTCGGCGTTGAGTTTGACCACCTTTTTCACCACCTTGGCGGCGGTGTCGTCATACCAGCTGACGGCATTGAGGATGGCGTTTTTATCGGTCGCCGAGAGTTTGAGCTGGTTAGCCTTGAGTGCGGCATCGACCTCGTCTTTAAACTGGTTGAAGTCGTTGAACTCCTGCTCACCGATGGCTTGCATCAGGGTCTGTGCCACAAACAGCAACTGCCGGGCGTCGAGCCAGAAGCCGGTATCGAGCAGTTTGCCCTTGGCCTTGGTGTTGAGGCTGATCTCGTTCTGTTCGCACCACTCGAGGATGGCGTTACTGTGTTCCTGCAAGAAGCCGGGGCTATAGACCTTTTCCTGATAGCGGTCGTAGCAGTAGGCCATCACCTCGGCCAGCGACTTGTCAAAGCGCAGGCTTGCGATGCGCTCGGCGCTGAACTGGGCCATGCGGCGATCCGGCCGCTCGACGGTGACCTTGTAATAACCAAAATCCTCGTTTTTGAATACCTTGCTGGCGATACCGATCGGGTCACCATTAGCGTCCAGCTGGCGTTCTACATTGCTACAGGCGAGATAGGTGTTGGTGATTTCTTCAATATGCTCTGGAGCAAATTCGCAGTTCTTGTTGCCCAGGTTCTTGCGCAGCTTGCGATAGAGCAGGCTGGCATCGATCAACTGTACCTTGCCTTGACGTGACTGCGGCTTGTTGTTGTTCAGCAGCCAGATATAGGTGGTGATGCCGGTGTTGTAGAACAGGTTGTTCGGCAACTGGACGATAGCCTCGAGCATGTCGTTTTCAATCAGGTAGCGACGGATATTGCTCTCGCCACCGCCCGCATCGCCGGTAAACAGGCTGGAGCCGTTATGCACTGAGGCAATACGGCTGCCCAAGGGACTGGTCGATGGCGACTTCATCTTGTTGACCATTTCCATCAAAAACAGCAGCTGACCATCGCTGGAGCGTGGAGTGGCATCACAGCCCTTGGGATCCACTTCACCCCAGTAATCGGCCAGCTGCACCTTGAAGCGGCTGTCGATGACCTCAGTCCCTTCCTTGATGTATTTCTGCTCCGAGGCCCAGCTTTTGCCGTAGGGCGGGTTGGAGAGCATAAAGTCAAAGCGCATCTGGGAGAACTCATCGGTCGACAGGGTAGAGCCCACCTTGATATTGGCCGGGTCATTGCCCTTGATCATCATGTCGGACTTACAAATGGCGTAGGTCTCGTCGTTGATCTCTTTGCCGTAGAGGTGAATATCGCGACTGGCACCCTGGGCCGGGTATTTTTCTTCGATAAAGTTTTGGGACTCGGTCAGCATGCCGCCGCTGCCGCAGGCCGGATCATAGATGGTGAGGGTAAGCGGCAGTTGATCCTGGATCGGGTCAAACACCAGGTGGGTCATCAGCTCGATCACCTCGCGCGGGGTGAAGTGTTCCCCAGCCTCTTCGTTATTCTCTTCATTGAATTTGCGGATCAGCTCTTCAAACACATAGCCCATGCCGAGGTTAGTCAGCGCAGGCAGTTTGTTGCCCTCCGGATCTTCACCGTCTTTGGGTGTCAGGTTGATGTAGGGGGAGATAAATTTCTCGACTACATCCAGCAATACCTGCTTGTCGGCCATATGGCGTATCTGCGCCTTGAGATTAAAGCGGCTGATGATCTCCTTGACGTTATCGCTGAAGCCATTGAGATATTCATTGAAGTTTTCCAGCAGGATCTGCTGGTTATTAGTGGCCGCGTTGGACAGGGATTTGAGTGTCCATTTGGATATGTTGTAGAAGACGTAACCGGATGCGGCCTTAAGCGGCTCTTCGTCCAGCTCGACGGCATTCATCTCCTGCTGCTGGAAATTGACTTCGTCCAGTACCGCTTGTTTGGTGGGTTCAAGCAGGGTGTCCAGGCGGCGCAACACCACCATTGGCAGGATCACATCACGATACTTACCGCGCACATAGACATCGCGCAGGCAGTCATCGGCAATACTCCAGATAAAAGAAACCAGTTTGTTGTGTACGCTGTGATCCATCTTGTTGTCCTGTCTTTCCGGGCTCGCCCGGTAAAAATAAAAATTTAAGTTCGACCCGGTGCCAACGTCGCATTGCTGACGTTATCGAGGCAGTCCGGATTTGCCAGCCAGAGCTGATATTCGGGGCCATCAAGATGATGGTCGGCGGAACAGTCCACATTCCACAGACGCAGCAGATAACCCGCCGTGGCGGCCCGCACTGTGACGTGTCGGACACCGTCGGTCATGGCGTAGTCGAGAGCGATGGCCTCGGGGTGCTGACGGGCAGGGTGGGGCCTAAGCGCCAGCGTTACCTGCGTTGTCCATTGAGCATCTACTTCTGGGAGATCCTCTGCTTGGGCTTTCTCTTCGACCAGCAGTTGCGCGTGAGCGATGCGTGTCAGTACGAAATCCCGGAACTCGCTATGCGTGCGGTCATAGGCGCGGACATGCCAGCGCAAGCCGCTGTCGACCAGCGTGTGCGGCACTATGTCGCGCACCGTTTCCCCGCTACTAAGCGAGACATAGCGGATGCGTAGGGCACAGCGACGGTAAATCGCTTCGGTCAGTTGGGCGACAATCGCCAGTGCCGGTTGATTGAGGTGGTGCGGCGCCTCGCAGGCAAAGGGCAGCATACCCTTGCCGGAGAAGCCGTCGCCAAAGCCCTGGCTCAAGGTGGCGAGGGTTCGCAGCGGATCATACTCAAACAGTGACGCAAACGCCGCGCCGCGGATGTGCACTCGTCGCTTGGCATCGTATTCGATGTTTTGCGGTGCCAGCTCGCGATAGAGCATGAAGTCTTTGGTGACCTGAGCGGGCGCCATATTAAAGCGAGTCATCAGATCGGCCCGCACCGCTTCGCCTTTGAACATCAAGGTGAAGTCGATATGGGCGATCCGCTCTCGAGTCGCCTGTGGCAGGGCCTCGAGACGCTTCTGGATGACGCTGGCTAACATCAATACTTACACCTGATAAAAAAGATTAGGTCCATCGTAAAACAATCCAATGCGCTTGGAAACCATTAGTTGAGTAAAAAAACTAGATGCAGATGGCACTTCTTCACATCTACATCTGTTCACGCCTGCTGTATGGCCAACAGTCGATTCGCGCGTCAGTGGTAGTGAGTCTTGGCGGCAAGACGAGCATAGAACACCAGCTCGCCCAGAATTCTGAGACGCGCCTCTGCGTAGGCGTCTCTTTTGGCGTTTATTAGCCGCATATACGCCGCGAAAATCAGCTCGGGGGCATCAAAATCGATCCGTTCCCCTCGATGCAGGACATACATAGGCCTGGTCGACTCACCTTGCGCTTTGCCAGCAAAAAAACAGAAGGCAGCGGTGACGACCTGTTGCGCCGTCTTCTTTCGTCCTTGGTTCAGCTTCTTATCGCCGTGAGTCACGAAATAGAACACGAAGTCATCCATCAAGCGCTTGGAGATCTGAATATCCTTATGGCCAGGTGAAAGTCGATAGTCACTCGTTGGCTCTTGTTGTGGCGTCTTAGCCCAAGGTAAAACACCTTGATGGGCTTGGTAGTGAACCGTCACGTTAAGTAATACCTCTGTATTTTTCATATTTACCTCCTGTTGATGGATGATGAATTACCTCTTCTTTATTACTGGATCGGGCGGTCTGCTTACCGCTATTTAAAACTGTTTAATAACTTGGTCAGTTGCTTTTGTGATGCATCAAATCGCTGCTGCATTTCGGCCAATAAGGCCATCTCTTTGTCGATGTCGAGCCCTTCGACCTGAACCTCTTTTTCAAAGTAGCGACTGGGGCTGAGGTTGTACTCCTGAGCGCGCAGTTCGCTTAGATTGATCATTCGGCAATGTTCGGATGTCTCAGAGCCTTGCACCCAATCGGCAATCAGCTTGGCCTCATCTTGATTGAGGGTTCGGCCTTGTCTGCCATGGGAACCCAAGCCACTGGCGTCAACCAACCGAACCGGTGCACCTTGCGGGCGGGATTTCTTGAGAATGGCCAGCACTGAGGGGATAGCGGTTCCCGAGATCAGACCGGCTGGAAGGCTGATCAAGGCCTCGAGATATTCACTTTCCAGCAGAGTTTGCCGGACCTGTGCATCGTAGCCTGGCCGGAATGTCCAGCCTTGTGGCATCAGTAGTAGTGCCGTTCCCTGGTCGGTCAGCTTTTGCATCGCCAACTGTAACCAGAGCCCATCGGCCGCCATGGCCGAGACCGCATCACCGGCAGGAACTTGCAGATAATCGACCCTGGCCAATTCGCGGCGTTGATCGGCTGCCAGTTTGATGCCTAATGGCGGCTCAAGGATTACGACATCCGCTGAGCTTTTACCTATGTCGGCCACCAGCAGTGCATCGGCACGATGGAACTCCATGCTCTGCGCTTCAAGGAGTAGCAAGCGGTATGAGATCAGCCAGGTGGTATGATTAATCTCCATCAAGATGGCATGTTGTGGTCGTAATGCCGAAGTCACTGCGGCCATTCCGGCTGCACCATCAAACAACGTCTTTTGTGAACAATCACCCAACAGGGCTTGATAGAGGCTAATCAAACTCGGATTGGAGCTTTCCATGCTTCTTGAGCGAGTAAAGCCGAGGCAATAGAGTTCCCGGATGGCACGTGCGAAGGCCGTAAAATCGGTAACCTGCTCCAGCCAGCTCATAAGCTCAGCTAACACCTTGTCATCGAACCGATGTGCTTCGGGACTACAAAATACGGCTTCAGGAAGCTGAAGCTGCGTTGCCAGCTTCTTGCCCAGCTCGCGCATGGCTTCATATTGATGTTTGCTGCCGGTGTTGACGATAGCGCTAAATCCATCAGGATCCTGCTTGGCCAATAAGCCAAGAAACGAGAGCAGTTCCATGGCGTGCAATGGCTCCATTGCGCCTCGGGAGGACTCAATAATCTGAGTCATTTTCTGCAGCATGTTTTGCATCAGGCATCTCCTTTCAGCAATTGCTCAATACAGGCATCTGCCGCTTTTTTTTGTTGCTCGGCCAGTGCGAGAGTATCCATATAGGCCTGGTTACGAGCATGGAACAGCTCGGCTAGGCGTTGCTGATCATGCAGCGTAGGCAAGGGAATTTCGGTTTTTTTCAGACTCGAAGCACTGATGTTCTGGATGACTGCGCCAGTATTCATCCGTTCCAGCATGGCTATCCCCAATTGGCTGTTCAAAAAGGCAACTAGGGTTTCACCGAGCAGCAGTTCCTTCTTGGGTCGCAGCAGCAGGAAGTTGGCAGAGGCCAGCACACCTAGTTGAGCGGTTGTTTCATCCACATAGGCCGCACGAATGGTACTGCCCCTTGCCAGCAGCACGACGTCACCTGTCTGGAGAGAAAAGCGCGCAATGCTTTTTTCATCCTTAACGCAGATGGGGGTCAACTGGTTGGCCTCGATCTGCCCTTGTTGATTGAGGCAACTTCCGGTTAGCAGAAAGTGTTGTGCGTCCGCAGCATCAGCTTTTTCATAGACACTATTGGTTGCACCAGTGACGATGCAATGACACAGATCTTCGATCGTATAGTTGGTCATTTATATTTCGTTTCCTTTGTACGATTTCGCAATGAGGTGATCATTCCACAGGTGATGATATTCTGTCAATGATTTATTTCGTACGATCAAAACGATTTTAGGGGGTTCATTGTGTCATGCTTATGTCGCGGGCCATTGCCAGCTCATGCTCACGTAGTAGTGCTGTTTAAGCCAGGCCAGATCCGCTTCCCAGTCTGCGATCGCTTGGCGCATGTTGGCCGACTGACGCCTCTTGGCACTACGGATAAAGGCAGCGATTGTTTTTGCCATCTTCTCTAGCCGTTTGGGCTCTGCTGGGTTTCCCCATTCCGCCATATAGGCCTGATCTTCAACGAGCGGTAACTCTTGTTCAAAGACCCATTGCAATAATTTCAGGCGCTGGTTGCGATACAAGCGCTTTTCTCCGACCCGGTAGCCCACTGATTGAAAGATACCTACCTTGGGCCATTTGCTTTCGGGCAATCCAGCGTGGGAGGCTGAGATCACTGTGCTTGGCCAACTGAATAGTTTTTCTGGGCGTAGGGGTAATGCAGACTGGGGTTTTAAAGACAAGATACGTCGGGTTGATGTGGGGCGGGGTCTAACGGCTGAGAATGCGCGAAGTGGACGAGTATGGAGCTTGCGATACATCAGATCCCGTTTGATATCGATGCGGTAGAACTGCTCCCAGTCAGGGTGCTTGCCTGAGTAATGGCGAAGTTCTGAACTGAGAGAAAAAAAAGCAGCGTCATCATACTCTTCCTCATCAACGTGGACATGACGTTGCCAAGTATGATGAATTTTTGCCACCACTTTTATTATCTGATTGAGTGAGCGAGCTGCATGTCTTGGACGCCATGTTGTAGTCGTGTACATGACTGGCGACCTATGACGATGTCGTCGTTTTTTCCCCATCGAATCGATCTCTTTGAACTACGTCAAAGGCATGATATCAGTTCTGGTTAATTCCTTAATTAATTGATATTTCGGTATTTTTACCAGCTATTCTGCGGTTTTTGTTGTGTTGTATTGAATCCGTTATAGCCACCCTCGCTCCGCCATGGATACACGGCCTAGTAGCTATGCTTTGATGGATTCAGGGGATCTTGTAAATCGCCAAACAGAAGTACCGCATGGATACCGCTAAAAGCATCCCGCAGGCGTAGGGCCTGCTGACTCTTCTCGTTCGCTTGATGTTATGGGGTAGGGGCCATCAAGCTGCACTGCAACACTTCATTGTGCCTAGTGAATTGGGCACGGGATCAAATTTGTTAGGCACGATATAAAGAATGGCCACCAATGAGCAACGATTTTGGGGCCGCGCCCGATAGGATAGGGGTCTGGCTTGGGTTTGATGAGATCAGGCGGTGCCTATGACATTGGGCACGGAAGTGCCTTTTCTAGGCACGAGGCAAAAAATAGTGTCGGATGACGCCTGATTTTTGAATCGAAAAAACTAATGCGACACAAAGCAAAAATCCCGCTCGAAAGGGGGATTTTTGTGAATTTGGTGCGTCCTAGTGGACTCGAACCACCGACCCCCACCATGTCAAGGTGGTGCTCTAACCAGCTGAGCTAAGGACGCAATTTGTTGTTTCTATTGATGTATTGTTTTCGAATGGTGCGTCCTAGTGGACTCGAACCACCGACCCCCACCATGTCAAGGTGATGCTCTAACCAGCTGAGCTAAGGACGCATCGTATTCGAAAAACTCATCATCAATTATGGTGCGTCCTAGTGGACTCGAACCACCGACCCCCACCATGTCAAGGTGGTGCTCTAACCAGCTGAGCTAAGGACGCATCACGAAAAGTGGTGGGTTTAATTGGATTCGAACCAACGACCCCTACCATGTCAAGGTAGTGCTCTAACCAACTGAGCTATAAACCCACTTCATAAACCGGGTTGAAAACCCGTTTTATCCCGCCAGCACTGCTGGCGTGGTCGGCATACTACCCATGGCCCCCAAGGCTGTCAACAAGGGACATGCACAAAGGAGACTGTTTGCCCAGTTCTTGTGCAGCCTGTTGATTTTACAGGCGAGCCGTCCCAAAAGTGCGGCTCCCCGTGCCCCTGGCCGCGCCCTATTGCGCCCGAGAGAGGGCGGTGCAGGCTGCGGGGCTGGCGAAGCGGCCGTAGATGACGCGCAGCCGAGCCCCCAGCATCAGGGCGGCGGAGGTGAGACCGACGATGAAGCCTATCCAGAAGCCCTGCGGGCCCATGCGCGGTACCACCCAGTCGGTCAGCCCCAGGATCATGCCGGTGGGCAGACCCAGCCCCCAATAGGCGACGATGGTGACGTAGAAGATGGCCTGGGTGTCCTTGTAACCGCGCAGAGCCGCCGCGGCCACCACCTGCACCGAGTCGGAGATCTGGTAGATGGCGGCGAAGAAGAGCAGGGTGGCGGCGAGGCCGATCACCTGCAGGTCGTCGGTGTAGATCCCCGCGATGGGGTCGCGCAGCAGCACGGTGAGGGCGGCGGTCGCGGCGGCGACGCCCATGCCCAGCATCAGGCCGGTGCGGGCGGCGACCCTGGCCTGATCCGGTTGACCTTCCCCTATGTTGTGACCGACCCGGATGGTCACGCCGACACCGATGGAGAGGGGCAGCATGAAGACCAGGCTGGAGAAGTTGAGCGCAATCTGGTGACTCGCCACCGTCTCCGCGCCGAAGGGGGCCAGCATCAGGGCCACCACGGTAAACAGGGTCACCTCGCAGAAGATGGCCATGGCGATGGGAAACCCCAAGCGGAACAGGCGCCAGATCCGGCTGCCGTTGGGGCGTGCCAGCTGGGCGAACAGGTTGATGCGCTTGAAGTGGGCAGAGCACTTCACATAGACGATCATCGCCAGCAGCATGGCCCAGAGCACGATGGCAGTGGCCACGCCGCAGCCGACGCCGCCGAGTTTCGGCATACCGAAGTGGCCGTGAATGAAGATGTAGTTGGCGGGGATGTTGACCGCGAGTCCCACGAAACCGATCACCATGGTCGGCATGGTGTGGGAGAGCCCCTCACTGAAGTTGCGCAGCACCTGGAACATCACGAAGGCGGGCAGGCCCCACAGGATGGCGTGCAGGTAGCCGGCAGTCTTGGCCGCCATGACGGGATCCACGTCCATGAATTGCAGTGCCAGGGGGCTGAAATAGAGTGCCACCATGGCGATGGGCGTGACGATGAGGGCGAGCCAGAAGCCCTGGTGCACGGCGGGGCGCACCTCGTCCTGCTTGCGAGCGCCGTTGAGCTGGGAAACGATGGGGGTGAGGGCCATGATGATGCCCTGCACCAGCAAGATGATCGGCAACCAGAAGCTGGACGCCACCGACACGGCGGCAAGATCCACGGCGCTCACCTGTCCCGCCATCACGGTATCGACGAAGTTCATGGCGATCTGGGCCACCTGGGCGACCAGAATGGGGCTGGCTAGACGAACGAGCTGCTTCGCCTCGGACCAATAACGTTGCACTGACACCTCCGAGTGGATCAGATAAAAGAGAAAGAGCGGGCAAGAGAGATGGGCTTTTGCCTCCTCGTCCTGAGGAGACAAGATGCGGGGGTGTCATTCTAGCCTGAAAAACCGCCAACGGGGAAGGTCGGCGGCAGATTTGTAGCCGGGATCAGGCGTCTTCGTGATCGCTGATCAGCAGGTTGGCCGCGGCATAGGCCGCCTGCTCGCGCAGATCCGCCGGTACCCGCTCGTCGGAGGCCACGGCGTTGAGCGCCCGTATGCTGGCGGCAATGGCCTGGGGCACATAACCCTGCTCACCGGAGCCAATCTGGTTGTAGGCGATGCGAATGGCTTCACAGCATTGATATACCTGCATTTTTGTTTCCTCGTTCAGTCTGGATTGATTGGGGTCACTATAGCGATCGCGCTTCTCCTTGTCAGCCGGCACCCTTGTCTTGCAAGGTGGCCGGGGGTAACCTGCCGACAATTTTCACAGCCTGGAGAGACTCATGTTCACCGGCATCGTACAAGGGACCGCCGAACTGGTGGCCATCGATTCACTGCCCAATTTTCGCACCCACGTGATCCGCATGCCGAGCCCGGCCTGGGGCGAGGGGCTGGCCCTGGGGGCCTCGGTGGCCCACAACGGCTGCTGCCTGACCGTCACCCGGGTGGAGGGGGATCTGGTCAGCTTCGATCTGATGCAGGAGACTCTGCGCCTCACCAACCTTGGGCAACTGGTGGTGGGTGACAAGGTCAACGTGGAGCGGGCCGCCCGCTTTGGGGACGAGATTGGCGGCCATGCCATGTCCGGCCATATCATGGGGACGGCCGAGGTGACCTCGGTCATCGACACCCCCAACAACCGCCAGGTGTGGTATCGCCTCGATCCTGCGCTTATGAAGTACGTGCTGACCAAGGGCTACATCGGCATCGACGGCATCAGCCTCACCGTGGGCGAGGTGCGCGCCAGGGAGTTCTGCGTCAACCTGATCCCCGAGACCCTGGCCCGGACCAACCTGGGCTGGGTCAAGGCCGGCTGGCGGACCAACATCGAGATAGACCCCCAGACCCAGGCCATCGTCGACACGGTGGAGCGGGTGCTGGCGGCGCGCCAGTAACCACCTGAGCGCTGCCCCCAGGGTTCGAAGAGGAGGGCGGCATCACGGGAAAGGCGCCCTCTTGTGGAAGAGGCGCCGCCCCAGAGCCTTGGAGACTTCTCTATGTTTGTCGTGACATTGACCTATGTGAAACCGCTGGCGGAGATCGATGCCCTGATCCCGGCCCACATTGCGTGGCTGGAGCGGCAATATGCCGCAGGCCATTTTCTGGCGTCCGGGCGTCGGGTACCCCGAGTCGGGGGCGTCATACTGGCGCAGGGCGTGAGCCGAGACGCCTTGGAGGCGATGCTGGCAGAGGATCCCTTCAAGCAGGCAGAGGCGGCCGATTATCAGGTGGTGGAGTTTGTTCCGACCATGACGTCGGCGAAGGCGGCGTGCTTGAGGGAGGCGTGATCCAGCCTGACGATGGCACCAGAACAAACGGGACCCACAGGGTCCCGTTTGTTTTTATCTGTGTCTGGACAAGGGAATTCAGAACAGCTGCTCGTCGTCGGCATCCACGAAGAGTTGCAGGCAGTCGCGGGCTTCATCCCGGTGCAGCCGCAGGTGGATGGGGTTGCAGCAGGCCATGCAATCTTCGTAGAACTCCTGATCCCCCTGGCTGGCATCCAGCTCGACCCGGGTGTGGTGGCCGCAGTGGGGGCAGACGATACGCTTGCTGGTGTACTCGATCATGGTGACCTCCTCGGGCCCGTGGGCCGTCTCTGTGCTCCTGCTGATTCTAGTCGCCACAAGGCGGCGCAACCGCGAGCAAGCGCACGTTTATGAGCGGGCTCAAGCGAGGCAGGAGGTCAGTCCGCCAGGGTGTTGCCTACTTGACCCAGCCGGCCAGCATCTCTGTGTTCAGCTCGGCAAGAGAGCGCAACTCGTGGTTGGCGATGGCCAGACGGGGATCGCCGACCAGCGCCGGGTCCGGCACGATCAGCGCCGTCATGGAGGCTGCCTTGGCCGCCAGCAGGCCGGTGAAGCTGTCCTCAATGGCGAGACAGTGCACAGGCTCGACGCCGAGCTTCTCGGCGGCGTGGATATAGACATCCGGGTGGGGTTTGCCAAAGCGCTCCACCTCGGCGGAGTGGACCGCCATGAAACGGTCCTGGATGCCGAGTTTGCCGAGCACCGCCTCGACCATGGCAAACGGTGAGGAGGTGGCGAGCCCGATCTTGAGCCCTTGGGCCTCGATGAGGTCGAGGGCTTCCAGCACCCCGGCCTTGGGCTGTCCCTCTTGCAGGATGAGCGCGATCACCTGATCCAGGATGCGCTGTACTACCTCTTCCTGGCTGGGGCTGCTCCAGGGGCGGATCCGGTACCAGTGGGCCACCAGCTGATCGATGCGCACCCCTATGGTGGAGTTGCAGTCCTCCTCGGTGTGGAAGTGGCCCAGTTCGGCGAAGACGGCCATCTGTGCCCGTTGCCAGAAGGGTTCCGAGTCGATCAGAACACCATCCATATCGAAGATCACGGCAGTTAACATCTTGTACTCCTGACATAGGTGAAGGGGGGATTATAAGCCCGGTGCTTCAATGGGAAAGGGGCAGTCACCTGCCCCTTGCGCCGGATCACGCAGATAAACGTTTGTTTTTGCGTGGTAAAGCGGATTGCCTAGAACAGTACCTCGACTTGGGCTGCCACCGTCTTGGCCTGCTCCACGGCTTCCTGGCAATCCTGCCCACGGGCGAGCGCCACCCCGAGGCGACGACGACCGACGATCTCCGGCTTGCCAAAGAGACGCAACTGGGCACCGGGCACCAGGGCCAGTGCCTCGCCAATCCCCTGATAGCGGATATCCTGGCTGTGGCCTTCCCGCAGCACCACGGCAGAGGCGCTCGGGCCGTACTGGGTGATGGTGCCGACGGGCAGCCCCAGGATGGCGCGCACGTGCAGGGCGAACTCGGAGAGATCCTGGGAGATCAGGGTCACCATGCCGGTGTCGTGGGGGCGGGGGGAGACTTCGCTGAACCACACCTCGTCACCCCTGATGAAGAGCTCGACCCCGAACAGACCGTAGCCGCCAAGGGCTTCGACCACCTTGGCCGCCACCTCCTTGGAGCGGGCCAGGGCCAGCTCGCTCATGGCCTGGGGCTGCCAGGATTCGCGGTAGTCGCCATCCTCCTGACGATGGCCGATAGGCTCGCAGAAGTGGATGCCATCGACGGCGCGCACCGTGAGCAGGGTGATCTCGTACTCGAAAGGAACGAAGCCTTCGACAATCACCTTGCCACGACCGGCACGGCCCCCCTCCTGGGCATAGGTCCAGCTTTCATCCAGCCTGGCGAGGTCGCGCAGCAGGCTCTGCCCCTTGCCGGAGGAGCTCATCACCGGTTTTACCACGCAGGGCAAGCCGATGGCCTCGACGGAGGCCACAAACTCCTCCTTGCTCTGGGCAAAGCGGTAGGCAGAGGTGGGCAGTCCCAGGGTTTCGGCGGCGAGGCGACGGATCCCCTCCCGGTTCATGGTGAGCTGGGTGGCGCGGGCATTGGGCACCACCTTGACCCCTTCCTGCTCGAGGGCGGCCAGGGTGTCGGTGGCGATGGCTTCAATCTCGGGGATGATGAGGTCGGGCTTGACCTCGGCCACCAGGGCGCGCAGGGCGGCACCATCCAGCATGTCCAGCACGCGGGCCTGGTGGGCCACCTGCATGGCGGGGGCGTTGGCATAGCGGTCGGCGGCGATCACCTCGATACCGAGCCGCTGCAGCTCGATGGCGACCTCCTTGCCGAGTTCGCCTGATCCCAGCAGCAGGGCGCGGGTCGCAGTGGGGCGGGTGGCGGTTCCAAACATCTGATCTCTCCTGAGGTCGGTGGTCAGCAGGGCTGATCCGGGTGAGCAAAAAAAGAGGCACGCATGGCGTACCTCAGGAAGTGGGTGGGTGGGCGCGCTGCTCCAGATGGGTGAGCAGGGTGATGGCGCCGATGATGATGGCCGCCCCCAGCCACAAGCGACCGGGGGGCGCCCAGCCAAATACCAGCCAGCCGGCCAGCACGTTCATGGGCAGCTTGGCAAAATCGAAAGGTTGCACGAAGGAGGCCTCCGCCACGCTGTAGGCGCGGGCGATGGACATCTGGGCCAGTGCCGACAGTACGCCCGAGGCGGCCACCAGCAGCCACTGGGTTTCGCTCGGCCACTGCCATTCAGGGATCGCCAGCATGGCGTTGAACGGGGTGCTGAAGACGAGCAGGTAGACGACGATGGTGTGGGACGACTCGCTGGCCGCCTGATAGCGCACCAGCAAGGAGTAGCCTGCCCAGAAGAGGGCGGCCGCCACCGGCAGCAGGGAGGCCAGGGTGAAGTCGTCGGTCCAGGGAGCCAGGATCAGCATGGCGCCCACAAACCCCGCCAGGGTCGCGAGAATGCGGGCCCGGCTCACTTGCTCTTTGAGAAAGAGGGCTGATCCCAGGGTGGCAAACAGGGGGGAGGTCATCAAGAGCGCGATCCCCTGCCAGATGGGGACGGGGACCGCCAGGGCCCAGAGCCAGAACTGGATGCCGGTCACCGCCAGGGCGACCCGCAGCAGGTGCAGGCGCAGCTGGTTCGTCATCAGGGACTGGCGCAGACCGTGGCGCACCAGCCAGGGCAGCAGGCAGACCAGGGCGATCAGATATTGGTGAAAGGCGACCTGGGTCGAGGGGAGGCCGAGCGTGAAGCTGACATACTGGCTCAGGCTGTTGACGGCGGCGAAGCAGAGGCCTGCCACCATCATCCAGACGGCGCCGGCAAAGGGGGAGTGCCTGCGGGAGGAGGTCATGAGATCCGGATCACGTACAAAAAGTGCGGCGGATCATAACGGCAATCGTTTGTCATGCCAAGGGTGCGGAGTTTGATGAGCCCCTCTCTGCCGAGGAAATGCACAGACATCAAATTTTTTGAATGACTTGAGCATCTATTTTCGCTATCAGGCTTTAATGCCAGTCTTTATAGTGACCTCCATCGACAGCCTGGCTGTTCAATTGACAATCAAATGGAGTTTCACCATGGCCAATATCCTCGTTCTGAAGTCCAGCATCCTGGGCCAGTATTCCCAATCCAACGCCCTGATCGACGGCTACCTGGCCGAGCGCCAGGGTGACACCATCCAGGTACGCGATCTGGCGACCCTGAACCTGCCGGTGCTGGACGGCGAGCTGGCCATGGGCCTGCGTGGTGGCGAGAACCTGAACGAGCGTCAGCAAGCGGTGCTGGCCCAGTCCGACGAGCTGGTCGCCGAGCTCAAGGCGAGCGATCTGGTGATCATCGCGGCCCCCATGTACAACTTCAACATCCCGACCCAGCTGAAAAACTGGATCGATCTGGTGGCCCGTGCCGGCGTGACCTTCCGTTACACCGAGACCGGTCCGGTCGGCCTGGTGGAGAACACCCGCGCCCTGGTGGTCAGCCCCCGTGGCGGCATGCACGTGGGCAATGCCACCGACCTGGTGACCCCCTACATGCGTACCGTGCTGGGCTTCATCGGCATCACCGAAGTGGACTTCATCTATGCCGAAGGCATGGGCATGGGTCCGGAGGCGCAAGCCAAGGGGATCGAGCAGGCCAAGGAGCAGCTGGAAACCCTGGCTTACTGATGCGACTCGGGGCCTCCACAGTATCCTGAAACAACAACGCAGCCCTCGGGCTGCGTTGTTGTTTTTGGGCAGTCATCGCGCTCTGGTGTCGTTATTCGCGCAGGAAGTGGCGGCAGCCGCTGCCGACCATCAGAAAGACCGCCACGAGGGAGGCCAGCAGCAGGGTGGTGAGCCACTGCTCGGCGCTGGTGGGGACCTGGGGAAGGAAGAGGCTGATCACCAGCAATGTGCAGAGGGTGATCAGGCTGGTTGGTCGAATGAGGCGCATCATGGGTCATCCTTGGCTGCGGGTGGTGAACAAGAGGCTAACCGCGGTCTGTGACAACAAGATGTATCCATACCTCTTGCGAACATCAACGGACCGGGTAGCCACCACCTTAGCAGCTTTTGCCGACGGAGCCAGCGGCATGGGTCGGGTTGTGATCCGGATCCCTATCTGAACTGCTTCTGATCTTCCTGATAGTGGAAATCGCCGCTGGCCAGCCTGGCGACCAGGGCCTCCTTGTCGAGATCCTGCGCCCGGCAAAGATCATCGAGATCCTCGTAGTGATCACGCAGCTGCATGTTGACCAGGCTCAGCAGCATGTTGACATCCATGGTGGCAAAGTTGTTTAGCTTCATGAGGGTTGCTCGTTGTCCAGCAGGTGAAGTTGTTCGATGGCATCGCTGACGCTCTGCAGGTGCAGGCGAATGCTCTGACGCGCCTCGGCCGGTAGATAGTCGGTGAGGGTGTGCTGCCAGCTTCCCGCCTCCGTCTTGAGCTGCTGGAACAGGGTGAGCCCCGCCGGGGTGAAGGAGACCAGGCTGATGCGCTTGTCCTGCACGCTGTTCTCGGTGAACAGGATGCCTTTCTCCACCAGACGATGGATCTCGCGGGAGATCCGTACCTTGTCCATGCCGCTCGCCTCCACCAGTTCCTTCTGGCTGATGGGGTAGTGGGGGCCGAGCACCATCATCAGGCGCCACTGGGGCACGGTGAGTTGGTACCGCTGCTGATAAAACTGTTCAAAGGTATCGCGCACCATCTCAGCGGCGTGAACCAGCTGATAAGGAGGGTAGTGCGCGAGCAGCTCAATGATCTTCGACATATGACATCCTGCTGTGGCGGCTGCATCGGGTGCAGTTTCTCTTGATACTTTGGCCTTGATGATACGTAACACAGGGGCATTTGTCTGACCAGTCACCAGAAAAATGTGCGTTTGCGCACGTGTTCTGTCATCGAATCGGCAATTGGGGTCTCAACTGGCCTGCTTGCCCGCACTCTTTCGCAGCCATATCAAGGCGTTGTGGGTCAGCCAGGCCTCGCGACTCTGCAAGGCGTAGAGCGCCGCCTCGTCACGGCTGCCTCCCTGCCAGCGGCGAGGCTCCTGCTTGGGCAAGCGGCGCTGGCCCAGCAAAGTGGCGGGCACATGGGGATTGACCTCCATTGCCGCCGCCAGATGAGGGCGCGCCGCCGCTTCCCCTTCGCAGACAAAGCTCATCAAGGCCTTGTTGTAAAGCAGCCAGCAGGAGGCTTCATCAAAGCGCACCAGCAGTTGTTGCAGGGCATCCCATTCCCCTTGCCAGGCATAGAGGGTGGAGAGGGGGTGGCGGCAAGCGGGCTCGTCGGCGCGACAGAGGGCGAGCAGGGCCAGGTACTCATCCCGTGCCTGCCCAAGCTGCCCAAGTCGCAGCAGGCAATCGGCTCGACCGGCCCTGGCCGCGATCAGAGGGCGTGCCTCGGGGACCTGCCAGCCATGGCCCGCGTGGGCTTGCCAGAATGCCTCATCGAACAGGAGGTTGGCATCGGCAATGATGCGCTCGAACCAGCCAAGGCGAGCGAGGGGATCGCGGCTCTCTGCCGCCAGCTCGAACCACTGCTGCCACTGGCGAGTCTGCTCGTTGTCCAGGGACGGGCTCTCTTCAGGCTCGGCCTCGTAGTGATCCTGGCCGAGCAGGAGGTTGAGGGCCGTCTTCATCTGCTGGCGTTGACGCTTGCAAAAATCGAGGAAGGGGGGCTCGCTGGCCGTAGCCTGGTGCAGCATCATGGCCATGGGCTTGTCGCGAAACAGGCAGAGCTCGGCCACCAGGCTGAAGCGATGGCGGGTCGCCGGATCGTTCAGGTCGGTCGGCGCCGGCCAGCAGGCTACCCCCTGACTGAAGCCATAGCTCCATTAGCCCAGAGGATGGCGCTTGTCAAACACCTGCTCCGGGTTGTCGGTAGAGAGGCGACACTGGCTCGGCAGGGCCAGCTGCGCGTCGTCGGCCTGGGCTTCCAGCTCGGCGATCAGGTGATGCAGCGCCTCGGCACTCTTCTCGTCCAGCGCCGCATCATGAGGCAGCAGGCCGGCCAGCGGATCTTGCCAGTCGGGGGCTACGGGCCCCGCCAGACGGGCGCACAGGAAGCCGTGCAGGGCGGGGTAACTCATCTCCTGCTGGCTGTGGGTCTGGATCCATCTTAAATGCGAAAGGGGACTCCCTCCGACGTAGGTGGGAGGGGAATTTCGCCGGGGCGTCAGCCCCGCTGGT
>NZ_JAPCIY010000046.1:0-34161 GCF_027707645.1 Aeromonas sp. QDB30
AAAGCCAAACCACAGAAGTATGCGACGAGAAAACCTAGTAAAAACAATGCCAGTCAGGCTTAACTGACTGGCATTAGCCCGCAGGCCCCTTTTTATATTGAGACGTCATCCTCAGTGGCGACCGAAGGGCCACCAGGACTTGTCGTTGTCCTGGATGTCGACCCGGGTCTGCTGCAGGGCGCCGGGCTGGCCCCCTTCCACCCGATCGAGGCTCACCCTCAACTGCTCGGTGGGCTCCACAAACCAGTCATCGATGATCAGCACCTTGACCGACTTGCTGCCCCCCTCGCCCGCAGCCCAGCTCACGGTCTGGCTGAACCAGGGCAGGAAATCCAGCCCCCAGCGCGCCGTGACTCCGTCAAGGGCCACCCGGGCCCGGGCCGGCTTGCTCAGATCGCCGCTGCGCACCAGGGGGATCTCGGCAAACCACTGCCCCTCGTTCACCGTCATGCTGGCGCGCGCCAGCGAGATGGTGGACGGCGCCAGCTTGTCCTTGATGGTCACCAGGGTCTGGTGCTGATCCCCCAGGGCCGCGCCGCTCGGGTCAAACAGCTCCAGGGTAAAGGTCTCGTCCCCCTCGTGCAGGGTGTCGCTCTTCACCGGAATGCTGATGGTCTGGGGCTCGCTCTGCCCGGCGGCCCAGTGCAGGGTGCCGGTGAGGGGCGCCACGTCGCTTGTGTCCCCGCTGCCGTAGACGATGCGATAGCTGACGCTCGCCTCCCCGTGGCTGCCATCGCTGCGACTGACACTCAGGGACAAGGTATTCCCCTCCTCCACGTTCGCAGCGGCGCTCTCGAGACTCAATACCCCGGCGGGTGGCTGCGGATACTGGATGGCCACCAGCACCGGATCGTGATCCGAGGCGCTGAAGGGCCCTTCGGATTTCGCCAGCTGACCGCTGTACTTAGTGCCGTACTCGAAGAAGTTGCTCTCGGCGGAGTTGATGTGCCAATCCTCGATGCCGATCACCTTGGCCGCGAGGCTCGGGTTTGCCAGGGCGTGATCCAGGTTGCCGAGCTCCCCTTCGTAGCTGTAGGAGTAGGTGTCGGTGCCATGGAAGCGGGTATTGAGGTTCACCAGACCATACCCCTTGCCAAGGGCGCTGCCGCTCTCCTCGAAGGGCTGACCCGCCAGAGTGGTGAAGGAGGCGCTCATGATCTGGCGCGCCTGGGCGGCCGGATCATAGTCGGTCAGCACCCGGATGGGATCCTCCATGCCATAGGCGTTCATGTCGCCGATAAGCAGCAGATCCCCGGCCAGATCCTTGAGGTGCTCCCCCAGCACCTTGGCGGCGGAGACCCGCAGCGCGTTGCAGTGGCCCTGGCCATCCAGCGGATCGGCGCTGGCGTAGTCGGGGTAATCCTCGAAGCAGGCGGAGCCCTTGGACTTGAGGTGGTTGACCACCAGGGTCAGGGGCGCATCCCCCTTGGGCGAGCTGAAACGCTGCACCAGCGACTCGCGCATCCCCTGATTGATGGTCACCGGTTTGCCGCTGGCGTCCACCGCCTCGGCCTGCTGCACCGGCAGCGCGATAAGGCTGGCGGCCCCCTCCGGGGTCACTTTGGCGGGTCGGTAGATGAGCCCCACCGTGATGGCGTCGGTGCCAATGGGCTTGCCATCCGGCGAGGCAATCCAGCGGTAGTGATCCGCCTCGTCCGGCTGGGCGGCGTTGAGGGCCGTAACCAGATTGGCGATGGCGGAGTTGTCGCCATAGCCGTTGTTCTCGATCTCCATCAGCCCCACCACGTCGGCATTGAGGCGGGTGATGGCGCTGACTATCTTGGTGCGCTGCAACTCGAACTCCGCCACCGTCAGGGCGCCCCGGTTGCTGCCGGTGGGGTTGGCATCCCCGCCCACGACCGTGGTGAAGAAGTTGAGCACGTTGAAGCTCGCGACCCGCAGATCCCCCGCCTCGGCAAGTTCCGGCGTTTCCACCCGATCCCAGCCACTGTGATCTATCTGGCTCGCGTCGATGCGATTGCTGGCCACCAGCCTGAACAGGTTGTAGGAGTAACCAAGCGCCCCCTCCAGCCCGTTGAGCTTGTCGCCGATGCGCAGGTAACCGTCCTCGGCGTTGAAGCCGGGGAACCAGGGCAGCACACCGTCCGGCGCCTTGGCGTCGGTCTCCACCACCAGCTGGTTCTGCTGGTTGCGAAGGGCCCAGTCGCTCGCCTCCTGGCTCATGGCGGCAAATTTCTGGGTCGACTTGATGAGCGGCGCGCCATAAGAGAGCACCAGGTTGTTGCGCTTGCCGTCGTAATCGAAGCTGAAGTTGCGGGTCACCACCAGGCTGGAACCGGGCACCAGCCGTACCTGCATCCCCTCGTGACGCTCCAGCAGCTGGCTCAGGCTCTCGCCCGCCACCGGCAGCAGATCCACCGCAGCCGGGATGGCCCCTTGCGGCCGGGTCACCACCAGCTCGTCTGCGTTGATCTGGGTCTGGTTGAAATACTCCTTCACCTTGCCAGACACACACACCTCGGCCCCCGGCACGACGGCAGCGTTGGCCTTGGTGGTGTAGACGAAGAGGCCGTCGGAGGTAGCCGCATTCCCGTCCCCCTGCTCGTCCTGAATGAAGAAGCCCTTGTAGAGGCCGCTCACTACCTGGGTCACCACGCCGCGGGTGGCGTAAGCCTGTTCCGATTCGAACTTGCCGGCTGGCACCAGGGGGCTGCTGGTGCCGGGGCCCTGAATGGCGGGCACCGGCACCAACTGATCCACCGGGCAGACGAAGGCGGGCGGCTGGGTGCCATCGCAGGGACCATCGCCACTGCAACCCAGGCCACTGGCGTCATCTTTCGGGGCGGCCACGTATTCCTGCGCCGGATCAAAAGGCGACGTCGCATCAGTGCGGCCCATGGTGACGGTGGCCTTGCGGCGCAGGGTCATGTCCAGGGTCGAAACGTTGCCGGAGACCCAGGACGTGCCCGGATCCACCCCTACCTGGCCGAAGCTGTCCACTATCTCGCTGCCGCGATAGAGCACCAGGGCATCGTCGCCGTTGAACACCAGGTTGCCGCTGGTCTGATTGGCCTTGGCCAGGATCTCGGCATTTGCGGAGGGGTTGGCCAGCACCAGACTGGCGCCCGGGGCCAGGGTGCCTTGCAGCGCCAGGCTGTTGGTGGGGGATTCGCTGATGGGTTTGCCGTTGGCGTAGAGGGCCAGCCGGTATTGTGAGAGATCGACGGCGTCGCTGCCGAGGTTGCTCAGCTCCACCGCCTTGTTGTTGCCGGACCCTTCCAGGTATTCGGTGATGAGCAGTTGTGCCTGTGCCTGTCCAGCGAGCGCCAGCCCGACGGCCAGCGCCACCAGAGAGTGTCTTCCTGACATGGTCAGTTTCCTTTTTTATTTGCAGATCATGTTATTGGCGCCCCGCACAAGGCGGGCCGCAGCACCTTGGATGCAGCCATCAGCGGGAGGCATGTCAGCCCCCGGCCGAAACTGCGCGCCCACTCTGCCCCGTCGACGCCGGGGCTGCTGCGAGCTGGCTAACAATGACAACAAAATGTTGCGCCAAGGTGACGGGCAATACCCGAATGGGCAGTGTCTGCCATCGCTGCGCAGTAAGTTGTCGCCCCCCAGCCCCTGCTGGCTGCCTCCGTCAGGGAGCGACATCGGCTCCGGGGCAGACGGGGGGAACACTACGGCGGCCTCTGCCCGGTACCATTTCGTGAACAGCGCCACTCACAGACTCCGAATCATGGGCAAATCCATGGGTGCCATACCGGGCGCCACCCCCTTCGTGGCCCGAGAAGGCAGAAAACCGCGGGATGAGACTCTCTCCTGGTGCTCTTGTGGAACCGGTTTCAGTAATGACAGAAATAACAAGAGAGGGGATGACACAAACGTTTGTTGCTTTTGCGCTCGCGAATGGCAATAGTTCTCACTTTCTTTTTTGACCGTCTCTATTCTCGAGGTGCTACAAGATGTTTCGTCACCCCCTGGCAAAGTTGCTGCTGCTCGGCCAGCTCGTCCTGGTGAGCTGGATGGCGCAGGCCGCCCCCCCCGTTGAAGTGGAAGATGTGATGGGCCGCAAGGTCTCCCTCAGCCTTCCGGCAAGCCGCATCGTGCTCGGTTTCTATCCCGAAGATTACCTGGCGGTGGCCGGTGAAGGCGGGGCCGAACGCCTGGTGGGCATGTCCCTGGGCTGGTTCATGAAGTCCCGTCCCGCCATCTGGTCTCTCTACGTGGCCAGCCAGCCACAACTGGCCAAGGTCCCCGACCTTGGCAACGTACAGGATCAGAGCTTCTCCATCGAGAAGACCCTGGCGGTCAAGCCCGACCTGGTGATCCTGGCGAAGTGGCAATATGAGGCCCTGGCCGCCGACCTGCCACGCCTTGAGCAGGCGGGGATCCCGGTGGTGGTCATCGACTACAACGCCCAGACCCTGACACAGCACATGGCGAGCACCCTGCTGCTTGGCAAGCTGACCGGCCAGGAGGCCCGCGCCCGGAAGATGGCCGACGAGTACAAGGCCAAGATTGACACCATCACCTCCCGCATCGCCGCCGCGAAGCGCACGCCGCCCCGGGTCTACATCGAGCTGGGTGACAAGGGTCCGGCCGAGTACAGCTACACCTATGGCAAGGACATGTGGGGCGCCATGGCCCTGCTGGCCGGTGGCGACAACGTGGCCGCCCCCTTCGTCGATCGCTGGGGCCCCATCCACCCGGAACAACTGCTGGCGAGCAAGCCCGAGGTGATCCTGATGGCGGGCTACGAGAGCGTGAGCAGTGCCGTCGCCATGCAGGTGGGCCAGGATGTGTCGGCAGAGACCGTGCGCCAGCGTCTGCAAGGCTTTGCTGCCCGTCCGGGCTGGAGCGAGCTGCCTGCGGTGAAGGAGGGTCGCCTCTACGCGGTCTATCACGGCGCCACCCGCAGCATCATGGATGCCGCCCTCATCGAGTTCATGGCTAAGGCCCTCTATCCGGACCTTTTCCAGGATCTCGCTCCCCTGGCCACCTATCAGGCGTTCTACCAGCACTACCTGCCCATCCGTCCCCAGGGCACCTTCATGCTGGGCATCAAGCAGGATGACGCAAGCTAACCCCGGCAATTCGGGTGCGGCCCACCTCGGCCACGCCCTCTTCAGCAACCCTCTTGGATTGTGTGGGCGCCTCTTGCGGCGCCCGTTTCAGGATTGACATCATGAATGATTTGGCTGCCCTGCAGCAGACCCTCGCCCGGCAGCGGCAACGGGAGCGCCGTCGCTGGCACTGGCTCCTGCTGCTCACCCTGGTCCTGTGCATTACCCTGGTGCTCGACATCGCCACCGGCCCCTCCCTGTTGGCCCTGCACGACGTGATCGATGCCCTGGTTTCCCCCGCCCAGGCCGATCCCATGACCCGCACCATCGTCCACGACATGCGCTTGCCTATCGCCCTCATGGCCCTGGTGGTCGGCGCCTCCCTCGGCCTTGGCGGCGTGCAGATGCAGACCCTGCTGGACAACCCCCTCGCCAGTCCCTACACCCTGGGGCTCGCGGCGGCGGCGGGCCTGGGCGCGGCGCTCGCCCTCTACACCGGCGGCCTCGGGCTCTCCCCCCTAGTGGCCATCCCGGCCGGCGCCTTCATTGTGTGCATGTTTGCCGCCTGCCTGCTGTTTGGGCTGGCCATGATGCGCCATGTCAGCAGCCAGACCCTGATCCTGGCGGGCATCGCCCTGCTGTTCCTGTTCCAGTCCCTGCTCTCCCTGCTGCAGTTCCTCTCCTCCCCCGAGCTCAACCAGCAGATCCTGTTCTGGCTGTTTGGCAGCCTGATGCGCACCACTTGGGACTCCCTGATCATCACCGCCGTCGTCACCCTGATCTGCACCCTGCTCATCTACCGGGATGCCTGGGCCCTCACCAGCCTGCGCCTCGGGGAAGCCCGTGCCCGCAGCCTCGGAGTCAACGTCGACAGGCTGCGCATGAAGACCCTGGTGCTGGTCGCCCTGCTCACCGCCACCGCCACCAGCTTCGTCGGCGTGATCGGCTTCGTCGGCCTGGTGGCCCCCCATATCGCCCGCATGCTGGTGGGGGAAGATCAGCGCTTTTTGATCCCCCTCTCCGCCCTGTGCGGGGCCTGCATGCTCTCGGCGGCCTCGGTGCTCTCCAAGTCCATCATTCCGGGAGCCCTCTTCCCCATCGGCATCGTCACCGCGCTCATTGGCGTGCCCTTCTTCATCTGGTTGATCCTCGGCAGGGGGCGTAAACGTGCTTGAAATATCCCGACTCTCCCTCTCCCTCGGCCAGCAGACCCTGCTGCGGGATCTCAGCCTCACTCTGCATCCGGGTCAGGTCCATGTGATCATCGGCCCGAACGGGACCGGCAAGACCTCCTTGATGCGCACCCTCTTCGGCGAGCTGACCCCGGACAGTGGCGACATCCGCCTCGGGGACCAGAGTGCCCGCCAGATGACGCAGGCCAGGTGGCGCCAGCAGTTTGGCTACATGCCCCAGAACATCCAGCTGGAGCTGGATCTCAGCGTCATCGAGGTGGTGGTGCTCGGGCGCCTCGACAGCCTCTCCATGCGCCTCGCGGACGAGGACATACTGGCGGCCGGCCGCGCCCTGCAGGCGCTCGGCATCGCCCATCTGGCGGATCGCCCCCTCTACTCCCTGAGCGGCGGCCAGCGGCAGATGGTGCTCTTCGCCCAGGTGCTGCTGCGCGATCCCCGCATCATGATGCTGGACGAGCCGGTCAGCGCCCTGGACCTGCACCACCAGATGCAGCTGATGGAGCACCTGTGCCAGCAGACCCGGGATCAGCAGTGGATCACCCTGGTGGTGCTGCACGATCTCAACCTGGCCGCCCAGTTTGCCGATCAGCTGATCGTGCTGGCAGGGGGGGAGCTCCAAGCCTTCGGCCCCCCCGCCCGGGTGCTCGACGCGGCCCTCATCGAGCGCCTCTACCAGGTGCCGGTGGAGATAAGCCACGATCAGCGCGGCATCCCCTTCCTCAGAACCCTGCGAAAGACGTCATGACACAGTGCTGCGCCACCCCGGCGACCTCCTCCCGACACGGTGGCGGGAGGCGACCATGAACGGCGCCTCCTACTGGCGGGACTGGCAGGGTATGAGCCCGGCCGCCCGCCTGCTCATCACCAATGGGCTCGCCTTCAACCTCGGCTTCTACATGATGATGCCCTTCCTCGCCCAGCACATGGGCAGCGGCCTGGGCCTGGCCGGCTGGGCCTGTGGCCTGGTCATGGGGATGCGGGTCTTCAGCCAGCAGGGGCTGTTCCTGCTAGGGGGGACGCTTGGGGATCGCATCGGCTATCACCCCGCCATCGTCTGGGGTTGCCTGGTGCGATCGGTCGGCTTCCTGCTGCTGGGCTGGGCCGAGTCCCTGCCCATACTGCTGCTGGCGGCGACCCTGACTGGCTTTGCCGGGGCCCTGTTCACCCCCTGCGCCCAGGCCTATCTGGCGAGCGAATGCCACAATCCGAGCCAGCGCCAGCGCGCCTTCGCCCTGCACAATCTCGCCAGCCAGGCGGGCATGCTGCTCGGCCCCCTGGTCGGCCTCACCCTGACCCAGCAGAGCTATGCCCTGACAGGGCTCTTGGCGGCGAGCCTCTTCGCCCTGCTCGGGGTGCTGCAGTATCGGGTGCTGCCCAAACGCCCGGTGGCCAACCAGAGCCCGCGCGGCGCCATCTTGCGCCAGTGGGGGGACATCCTGCGCCAGCGCCCCTTCATGGGGTTCACCCTGCTCGCGGGCAGCTACCAGATCCTGTTCCACCAGCTCTATCTGGCCCTGCCCGCCCATATCCAGAGCCTGCCGGACGCCACCCGGCTGCTCGGCGGCGTCTTCACCCTCTCGGCGGTGATCGGCGTCCTGCTCCAGCTGCCGGCATCGCGCCTGGTGGAGCGCCGTCTGGGGGTGCCGCTCGCCATGGGGCTCGGCATAGGGCTGATGGGGCTGAGCTATCTCGCCCTGCCCCTGCTCTCCCCCTGGCCGACGGCAGGCGTGTTGACGCAGGTGGCCCTGTTTTCCCTGGGCTCCATCCTCTGCTTCCCGCTCTTTGCCGCCCAGCTGCCCCGCTACGCTCCCCCTGACCAGCTCGCCAGCTACTACGGCTTCTATGCCAGCGCCGGCGGCTGCATGGCACTCTTTGGCAACCTGCTTATCGGTTTTATGCTGGGGGACGCGGGCACCCGCCCCACCACCGCCATCTGGACACTGCTGGCCCTCGCCGGCCTGATGGCTGGAGTTGGCCTCTATACCCAGCTGCGCAAGGATGGCCAGGTGCAACCTGCTCCCCATCAATAAACAGGGCGGCCTTGGCCGCCCGGTTTTATTCCCTTTCCTCCCCCTTCCACTTTCTGCCTTATCCGGCTAACCAGAACCTGTTTCAAGACCTTGCCAGATAAGCGAGCAAGCTCGGCTGTGCTCGATGAGCAAAGCAACATCGGACATGCACGATGGCGATAAAAAGGACGCCATCAGGCGTCCTTGCAGGTGAAAATAAGACCGGGTCAACTCCCCAGATGCAGCGCCAACCAGACCGCCAGCGGGATCACCACTATCGAGAGCGCGTTGCCGCCCAGCACTATGCTGGCCACCTTGTCGGGCTGGCACTGGTACTGCTCGCACAGGATGTAATTCAATACCGCCGGGGGCAGTGCCACCGAGAGTGTCAGCAGCGGGATCCAGGCAGGCTCCAGGGGCAGCAGCCAGACGGCGAGCCCAAGGGAGAGGCCCCCCGCCAGCAGATAGAGCAGGTTGCACTTGAGGGCCAGCCCCTGGTGATCCAGCTCCCCTTCCATCAGCCGGATGCCTAAGGCAAACAGCATCAGGGGCACCGCTATCTGGCCGAGCAGGGCGGCGCTGGTCACCAGGTATTCCGGCAGCGGGATATGCAGGTTGGCCACCAGCAGCCCGGCGAAGGCGGCCCAGAGCACGGGGCTTCTCAGCCAGAGCCAGCGGGAGCTGCTGGCCGAGAGGATGAACATGCCCACCGAGAAGTGGAGCAGGTTGGAGAGCACAAAGAGGATGACGATGGCGCCGAGCTGCTGCTCGCCAAAGGCGAGCACCATCAGCGGAATGCCGAGGTTGCCGGTGTTGCGAAACATGGCGGGCAGGATCAGCGCGGCCCGCTCTATCTCCTTGAGTTTGAGCAGGGAGAGCAGCAAGCCGGGCAGCAGGATCACCAGGGCACCGGCCCCCACAAGGGGCAAGTGCGCCGCGAGATCCAAGGGGTATTTCACCAGGGCCGAGAAGACCAGCGCCGGAGTAAAGAGTTCGATATTGGCCCGGTTGACATAACCCAGGGCCCCGCCCGGTCGCAACCGTCCATAGAGGGCGCCAAGGCCCACCGCCGCAAACACGGGAATGACGATATTGAGCAGGGCGCTGAACATGGGTATTCCGTTTACAGTTCGCGGGCCGGGCGTCCCATCAGCACCACGGGGTCCAGCGTCACCTCCTGGCTGCCGTTGCTGACCCAGAGCTGGCCGTCGGAGATGGTGCAGGTGAGCTGCATGGTGCGCTCCACCATGGCCGCCAGGGGCAGGGTCTGGCTGTCGGAGAGTTCGATGACGCTCAGGTTGTCGTGCAGACCGAGCTTGCCCTGGTTCTGCTTCCACCAGACGCTAGTGCCACGACCGCCATAGAGGTAGAGCACCACCTGGCGAGAGCGGTTGCATGCCTTCTTGAGGCGGCGCTCGTCCGGCTGACCCAGCTCAATCCAGAGTTCAATCTCATCGGAATAGTTCTTGCACCAGAGCTCGGGCTCGTCGTCGGCAGAGAGCCCCTTGGTGAACTCCAGCCGCTCGGCGGCATGCCAGGCGAAGGCCGCGAGGCGGATCATCATGCGCTCGTCGGTCTCGGAGGGGTGACGGGCCAGGGTGAGGGAGAAGTCCTGATAGAGATTGCGATCCATGTCAGACAAGCTGATCTGGGCCTTGAAGATGGTTGCCTTGAGCGCCATAGAAGTCGTGAACACCTGATAAAAGAGAAAGGGGCGGACATGCCGGGCGTCAGTGTAATCAAAATGGCCGCCGGGTTCGACCGTCTTGCGCTCCGTTTACCCCATCAGGGGCGGGCAAGTGCTTCAGAAGACACAAAAAACAAATGCCAGTCCGAGGACTGGCATTTGGCGGCATGAACGAGAGTGACTCACTTCTCGGCGGACTTGACCCCGAAGGCATTGAGCAGCAGGCAGCAGGTGACTGCCACGGCCACGAAGCCACTCAGAAAGATAAAGGGCATGGCCCCGTATCCCAATATGTTCCAGATGGTTTGTTCGAGCAGACTCATAGTGTGTCCTTCATCCAGTGAAATGGGTGTCCCTTTCGTGACGGGGTCGCCCCCGTTCCTGATGAGACTATTTGACCTCAACCCGCGCCTGAGTCCTATGCCACCAAAGTAATAAATGGGGCACCAGTTTGCGCCAGATCAAGGTTTTCCCCCTCCCCGCCCCGTTTTTCTTCGCGCCCCCGCCCCAAACCGGAAAGTTACGCCCAACAAAAAGCGAGGCGACCTTGGGGTCGCCTCGCTCGATGTATGCCGTCGAGAGCCATCAGTAGAAGGTCTGCTGCTCCGCCGCCATCGCTTTCAGCCGCGCACAGGGGGCGAAGCGGTCGCCAAAGCGCTTCTGATGGTGCTCAAGACGCCCCACCAGATAGTCGATGCCGAGGCTGTCCATGTAGCGGAACGGACCGCCCAGGAAGGGGGGGAAGCCGATACCGAAGATGGCGCCGATGTCGCCGTCCCGGGCCGAGGCCACCACGCCGCTGTCGAGCGCCATGGCCGCCTCGTTGAGCATCAGCAGCACGCAGCGCTCGGCGATCTCCTGCCTGGCCAGCCTGGCCTGGGGCTTGACGCCGAGCACGTCGTAGACGCTCGCGTCCACCGTCTTCTTGCCCTCCTTGCCGGTGAGCCGGTTGCGCGGCGCCGCCTTGCCATAGAGGTAGAAGCCCTTGCCGTTCTTGCGCCCCTTGCGATCGTCTTCCAGCAGCTTGTCAAACGCCTTGGGGGCCTGGAACTGCTCACCACCCAGCTCCTTTTCGAGGATGGGGGAGATCTTGGCCCCCACGTCGATCCCCACCTCGTCCAGCAGGGTGATGGGGCCCACCGGGAAGCCGAAGTCGAGCAGGGCGCCGTCCAGCACCTCCACCGGCTCCCCTTCCAGCACCAGGCGGGCCGCCTCGTTCATGTAGGGGGCCAGGATGCGGTTGACGTAGAAACCCGCCTCGTCCTTCACGACGATGGGGGTCTTGCCCTGGGCCCGGGCGAACGCCAGGGTGGTGGCCACCGTCTCGGCGCTGGTACCCGCGTGGGGAATGATCTCGGCGAGCGGCATCTTGTCCACCGGGCTGAAGTAGTGCAGCCCCACCACCCGCTCCGGATGCGTCGCCGCCGAGGCGATCTGGTGGATGGGCAGGGAGGAGGTGTTGGAGGCAAACACCGTGTGCTCAGCGCACTCGCGCTCCACGTCCTGCACCATCCGGTGCTTGAGATCGATATCCTCGAACACCGCCTCCACCACCATGTCGACCCGGTGGAAGCCGGAGTAGTCCAGGGTGCCGGTGAGCAGGCTCATCTGTTTCTCCAGTTCGCTGCGCAGCAGTTGGCGACGCTTGAGCTTCCTCGCGAGGATGTCGTAGCTGTAGCGCATGGCGTTGCCGATGCCGGCGCTCGCCACATCCTTGATCCGCACCGGTACCCCCGCCTTGGTGGCGGTGACGAAGGCAATACCCCCCCCCATCATGCCGCCCCCCAGCACGGCGGCATGACCCACCTTGCGCGGCTCGGCCCCCTGATAGCTCACCTCTTTCTTCATCTCCGTGGTGGCGAAGAAGAGGGAGCGCAGGGCGGCAGATTCCGGCGTCATCACCAGCTCGCCGAAGTGGCGGGCTTCGGCCAGCAGGCCGGCCTGCATCCCCTCCTCCACGCCGATGCGCACCACCTCGATGATACGCTCCGGCGCCGGGTAGTTGCCCCGGGTCTTGGCCTTGACCCCCTTGCGGGCCTGATCGAACAGCACCTTGCGACCAAATTTGTTGGTCTCCAGCACCTTGCCCTGCAGATCCCGTTTCAGGTGGTGGCGCGGCTTGCCCTTCTTGGCAAGCTTGATGGCGGCCTCCAGCAAAATGGACGGGGGCACCATGTCATCCACCAGCCCGAGCTTCCTGGCCTGTTTGGCCCGCACCTGCTTGCCGGTCAGCATCAGATCCAGTGCCTTGGCTACCCCGATGAGGCGCGGCAGGCGCTGGGTACCGCCGGAGCCCGGCAGCAGGCCGAGCTGCACTTCCGGCAGGCCCAGCACGGTTTTACCGTGATCGGTCACCACCCGGCCATGACAGGCGAGCGCCAGCTCCAGCCCGCCGCCGAGGCAGGGGCCGTGAATGGCGGCGATCACCGGGATCCCCAGGGCTTCGATCTCGGCGAACACGTCCTGTCCGGCCCGGGACAGCGCTTCGGCATCCTGGGCGCTGGTGCAGGCCGCCAGCATGGCGATGTCGGCCCCGGCAACGAAGGAGTCCTTCTTGCCGGAGACGATCACCAGGCCGATCAGATCCCCGTTCCCCTTCACCTCGGCCAGCAGAGTGCGGATCTCGTCCGCAAAGGAGGCCTTCAGGGTGTTCATGCTCTCACCGGGCACATCCATGGTGAGGATGCCGATGCCGTCTTTGCGAATATCCAGAGAAAAAGTCTTGGCACTCATCATTCCACCTCCAGCACCATGGCCACACCCAGCCCACCCGCCGCACAGGCGGTGTTGAGCCCCAATCCCCCACCCCGGCGCCGCAGTTCATGCAGGGTCTGGGTGATCATGCGCGCCCCGGTGGCGGCAAAGGGGTGACCAAAGGCCAAAGAGCCGCCGAGCACGTTGAACTTCTCCATGTCCACCTCGCCAATGGCCTGATCCCGGCCCAGCTTGTCACGGGCAAATTCGGCGCTTGCAAACATCTTGAGGTTGGCCAGCGTCTGGGCGGCAAAGGCTTCGTGCATGTCGATGAGGGTCAGATCCCCAAGGGTGATGCCGGCACGGTCCAGCGCCAGCGGCGTGGCATAGGAGGGGCCCATCAGCATGTCCTGCCATACGTCGATGGCGGAAAACGCGAAGCTGCGGATGTAACCCAGCGGCTCCAGACCCAGCTCGCGGGCACGCCCTTCGCGCATCATCAGCACGGCGGCGGCGCCGTCGGTAAGCGGAGTGGCGTTGGCGGCCGTCACCGAACCGTGGGCCCGGTCAAAGACCGGTTTGAGCTTGGCGTAACTCGCCAGATCCGAGCTTTCACGGATGTTGTTGTCCCGCTCCAGCGGCGACTTGTAGGGGGGCACGTGGGCGGTGAACACCTCACCATTCAATTTGCCCTGCGCCCAGGCTTCGGCCGCCAGGGTGTGGGAGCGGTGGGCCAGCGCATCTTGCGCCTCGCGGCTGATCTGGTGGGTCTTGGCCATCTGCTCGGCGGTCTGCCCCATGGAGAGACCGGTGGAATACTCGGCCACGGCCGGGGGCACCGGCAGCAGGTCCTTCAGGCGCAGACGGCGCAGAATATTGAAACGCTGCTGGAGGTTGCGCGCCTTGTTGAGATCCACCAGGGCGCGGGCCAGAGACTTGCTGACTCCGATGGGCAGCACGGAAGAGGAGTCGGCACCGCCGGCGATGGCGATGTCCACCGTGCCGGCCATGATGGATTCGGTGACATTGGCCACCGCCTGGAAACTGGTGGCGCAGGCGCGCGACACGCTATAGGCATCGGTGCTGACGCTCATGCCAGTGCCGAGCACGATCTCCCGGGCGATGTTTGGCGCTTCCGGCATCTGCACCACCTGGCCGAACACCAGCTGGTCGATGAGCTTGGGGTCGAGATCGGTACGGGCGAGCATCTCGCTCACCACCAGTTTACCCAGATCCACCGCAGGCACGCCGTGAAAAGCGGTGGCCTGCTTGGCAAAGGGGGTGCGCAGACCCGCCACGACGGCTATCCGTTCGCCCTGGCGAGTCGTCAGTTTCAATGGCTGTTTCATCCTGGCTCCTTGGGTTAAAAAGGCAGAGGTCTGACCTCATTGCGCCACATCTTAACAATCCGCTCACAACTTTCATACAGCTGATTGAAACTAAATTGCCCCCCATCTTGCCACCCTCCCTCGCCCTTGTGAGCCAACTGGGGTATAAAAAGATCAACTTCCATAAAAACAACGGGTTTATCGCATGGCAGCGGCCGAGTTCAGAGCACTTGGAGACTATCTGGGCAGCCAGATCCTGGGACAGGGCCCCCTCATCGAGGGGCTGCTGATCGCCCTGTTATGTGAAGGACATGTGCTGATCGAGGGGGCCCCCGGTCTTGCCAAGACCCGGGCGGTCAAGGCGCTGGCCGGTGCCGTGGAGGGGCGCTTTGCCCGTATCCAGTTCACCCCGGATCTGCTCCCAGCCGATCTCACCGGCAGCGAGGTCTTCCATCCCCAGGATGCAAGTTTCGTGTTTCAACCCGGCCCCCTGTTCAACCACCTGGTGCTGGCGGACGAGATCAACCGGGCGCCGGCCAAGGTGCAGTCCGCCCTGCTGGAGGCCATGGCCGAGCACCAGATCACCGTGGGCAAGAAGAGCTGGCGCCTGCCCTCCCTCTTCATGGTCGCCGCCACCCAGAACCCCATCGAGCAGGAAGGGACCTATCCCCTGCCGGAGGCCCAGCTCGATCGCTTCTTGCTCAAGCTGCTGGTGGATTACCCCAGCCCCGCCATGGAGCTGGCCATCCTTCAACTCAACGCCCGTGGCGACGCCCTGCCGACGCCGCCGGTCACCCTCAGCCAGTCCGACCTGCTGGAAGCCCGCACCGCCGTTCAGGGGGTACAGATGCAGGGGCGCCTCGAGCACTATCTGGTGCAACTGGTGTGCGCCACCCGCCCCGGCAGCGGCCTGTGCCCCGAGTTAGACCCCCTGGTCGCGGTGGGGGCCAGTCCCAGAGCCAGCATCGGCCTCGCAAGAGCCGCACGGGCCCGGGCCTGGCTCGCCGGGCGCGACTTCGTATTGCCCGAAGACATCCAGCAACTGGCGCCAGCCGTGCTGCGCCACCGCCTCATCCCGAGTTATCAGGCGCTGGCGGACAACCTCGATAGCGAGGCGCTCATCACCCTGCTGCTGGATGCCATTCCATGCCCCTGAGCCGGCCCCCACAGGTAGCCCTATCGCCATGACCCCCGTCGCCGAGCCCCGGGATCACCCCGACATCGCCCTCACCCTCCAGCGGCTGCTGGCGGTGCGCCTCTGGACGCGCCAGGGCGAGCGTGCCCGCATTCATCAGGCGGCCCAGGGGCGTATCGGGCGCCAGCCCGGGCTCCATTTCAGGGAGCTTCGCCTCTATCAGGCCGGTGACGAAGTGCGTCACATCGACTGGCGGGTCACCGCCCGCCTCGGTCGCCCCCACACCCGCCTCTACGGGGAAGAACAGGATCAGGCCCACTGGTTGCTGCTGGATCTCTCACCCGCCATGTACTTTGGCTCCCGCGCCCAGCTCAAGGCCCGCCTTGGCTGCGAGCTGGCCGCCGCCCTGCTCTGGCAGGGGGAGAAACAGGCCAATACCTTGATCTGCCAGGGCGCAGTCCCCCACACAGAGCACCAGCGCGGCTCTCTCATGCCTCTGCTGGAAGCGCTCTGCCGCCATTACGAGGCAGGGCTGGATCGCGCCCCCCCGCCTAGGACGCTGGCCCAGACCCTGGCACGACTCACCCTGCCCCACGGGGCCAGATTGACCCTGATAAGCCATCACCAGGCACCGGACCAGGCACTCTGCCAGCAGTTGCAACGTCTTCGCCTGCGCCACGATATCCACTACTGGCAGATCCGCGATCCCCTGGAAGCCGCCCTGCCCGAGCAGGGGCAGCTGGCAGTGCAGGCAGGCAGACACAGCGGTTGGCTCGCGGGAGAAGATCCCCGCTTTCGCGCCCGCTATCAGAGGGCGGCCGACGAACAGGCCGAGGCCTGTCGCCAGCAGTTACTGCCCCTGGTGACGCGCCTCTATCGCCTCGACAACGGCGCCACCCTGCAACGCCAGTGGCAGGAGGGTGGATGCCGTCTGTTTTGAGGGGGGAGCAGGACGTGCCCGCACCGGATGCATATCGCCAGCCCTCGTCCAGCGAGGCCTTGCAAGCCATTCGTGCCGAGCTGCGCGACATCCACCAAGGCCCCGCTCTCGAGCCTGCACAGGATCCTCGCCTGATGGCCCTCGGGGGGCTGCTGATCGCGGCGATCGCCGCTTGCCTGATCGCCACGACGGCCCTCACCCTGTTGCGCCAGCGCCGCTGGGCGCATCGGATAGACTGGCAGGCCGACGATCTCGTCCCCAAGCTGCAGGATGCCCTGCGAGAAGCGGCCATGGCCCGCTGGCCCGAGGCGGCCCCCCTGCAAGGGGAGGCCTGGCTCGCCTGGCTGGACAACAAGGGGGGGAGCGATTTTTCCCGCTTTGCCGCCCAGTGGCCGCTCTGGCTCTATGGGGGCAGAGTGCCCGATGAGACGCAGCGCAAAAGATTGCGCCTCGCCTATCTCGCCTGGGGGCGACGCTGCGTCAGTGCGCCGCGATTCCCGGCAAGCAAGCGAGGGGCACCTCCCCCGGAGGGTACGCGATGATCCTCGCCTGGCCCTGGTTTTCCCTCGCCCTCGCCTTGCCGCTGCTGGTGCGCTTCGGCCTGCCTCCCATGAAGGGGCGCAAGGGAGGAAACCGGCTCGTTCACGGAGGTTTTCCCCTGCTCCAGCCCCAGGCGGGGCAGCCCTTGTGGCGCATGATGATCTGCTGGTGCGCCCTGGTACTGGCCCTGTGCCGCCCCCAGTGGCAGGAGCCCCCGATCATTCACTACCAGAGCAGCCGGGACCTCATCCTGGCGGTGGATCTCTCCGACAGCATGCGCACCCAGGACATGCTGGATGACGGAGAGCAAACGGACAGGCTTGCCGCGGTGCGCCAGCAGATAAGCAACCTTGTCGCCTCCCGCCCGGGGGATCGCATCGCCCTCGTCGTCTTTGCCGATCACGCCTATCTGCTCTCCCCCCTCACCCAGGAGACCGGGGCCCTGCTCACCCTGGCCAGGGAGCTCGACTTCGATCTGGTGGGGCGCACCACGGCCCTGGGGGAAGCCATCCTGCTGGCACGCCAGCACGCCGACCCCACCCGCCCCACCGCCCTGCTGCTGGTGACGGACGGGCGCAATACCTCGGGCAATGCGGATCCCCTGACCGAGGCCAGGCTCGCCGCCAAAGCCGGCATCCGTCTCTATACCCTGGGGGTGGGCGCCGACCCCGACACCTTCGCCGGGCCCGCTGGGGACGCCGATCCCAGTGCCGAACTGGATGAAGCCCTGTTGCAGCAGCTGGCGACGCTGGGAGGAGGCCGCTATTTTCGCGCCCGCAACCGGGGCGATCTCGCCACCATCAACCAGGCCATCGACACCCTGGAGCCCCTCGCCCGGCCCCAGATCCTCTCCCGGCCCCACCAGGAGCTCTACCCCTGGCCACTGGCCCTGGCCTGGCTGCTGCTCTGCTGGCCAGCCCGCTGGCACATCCCCCTGTCACACAGGCCATCCCATGAATAGGCAGGCCATGATGGTGGCACCATGGAGCTGATCTTGCTGCGCCCCCTCTGGTTGCTGGCCCTGCTCCCCTGGCTGTGGCAGGGGTGGCGCCGCCGCCGCGATCCCGGCTTGCTCTCCCCGGCCATGCAGGCCTATCTGCTGCCGAGCCGCTATCGGGCCATCCCCTGGCGCTGGCTTGCCTGTCTGCCGGTGATCCTGGCGCTCTCGGGCCCCGCCCTGCGCCAGCAGAGTCTCCCCATGCCGAGCCCGGCCCTTGATATCTGGCTGCTGGATCTCTCCGACTCCATGCTGGCACAGGATCTGGCGCCGGACCGGGCAACCCGGGTGAGACTGGGATTGCAGGAGATGCTGGCCGACATAGCGCGGCAGGACGCGGCCCATCCCATCGCCCTCATCCTGTTTGCCGGGGATGCCTACCTCGCCATGCCTCCCACCCGGGATCATCAGGCCATCGCCCTGCTGCTGCCGGACCTGCGCCCGGCCATCATGCCTGTCCAAGGCAGCGCCCCCGAGCGCGCCGTTGCCCTGGCCCTCACCCTGATCCCGCCGGGCCAGTCCGCCCGTCTGCTGCTCGTGACCGACGGCCTCTCCGGGACAGCGCGCGATCGCATCGCCGCCCTCTTGCCCTGCCTCAACGACCTGTTCTGCAAGGCAGGCTCAGCCCCGCGGCTCGACATCCTGCTGGCCAGCGGGGGCAAGGAGACCCGGCTGCCCGGCGTGGCTGCAGAGCGCTGGCAGCTCGGCAGCCCGATCGGCCACACCTTGCCGGCGCCCGACGAGGAGGCCATGACCGCCCTTGCCGCCAGTACCGGAGGCAGGCTGGCCTGGCTCGATTCCGGCCTGCCCCGCTTTGCCCCCCTGCCCATGGGCCAGGCCCTGACGCAGGGGCAATCCCGGGATCTCGGCCCCTGGCTGCTCATCCCCTTGCTCCCCCTGGCGCTGCTGGCGCGGATCGGCGCCCACTGGCTGCTGGTGATCCTCGTCATTGGCTTCGCGCCCCCTTCCCTGCAGGCGGCCTCCCGACAAGATGAAGCAGGCTGGCAGGCTTATCGCCAGGGACACTATCGGGAAGCGGCCAACGCCTTCCAGGATCCGGTCTGGCAAGGCAACGCCTGGTATAGATCCGGGGATTACGCCAGGGCCGTCGCCGCCTATGGCAGGGCAAACAGCGCCACCGCCCACTACAACAGGGGCAATGCCCTGGTCTGGCTCGGGGATCTTGCCGCCGCGGAGCAGGCCTATCTGAGCGCCCTTCGCCTTGAACCTGGGCACAGGGATGCCTTGCACAATCTGGCCCTGCTGCGGGCCAACCCGCCGCAGACAACGCCCTCGGCAAATACCCCGGAGCAGGCCGACACTCCCGACCCCGCCCGCGCCTCAGAGGCTCCCCGCCCCCCGGCGCCCCCCGTGCTGCTGCTGGAGCAGCGTCTTCGCAAGGAGGCCCTGCGCCGCCCCCTGATCAAGGTGGAGGAGCCCTGGTGATCCTCGTGCTGCGCTTGCTCTCCCCCCGGATCGGCTGCTGGCTGCTGCTCGCCCTGTGCGCCATGCGGGTGCAGGCCGTCCCTGTCGAGGCCGAGCTGTTGCCGGGGGCGAGCGAGCGCGACTGGCTGCTCGTCATCGAGGCCGACGGGCTGCACCGCGATGAGGATCTCAACCTGCAACCGCTGCTGCGCCAGTTTGCGGTCGGGCGGGTCAGCATCCAGCGGGTCAGTGCCCAGAGCCGCAGCCTGACCCGCTGGCAGATCCCCCTGCACCTGCTCGATACCAGCCCGCGCCAGGTGCCCTCCCTGCCCCTTGGCGCCGATCTCACCCCCTCCCTGGCGGTACCGACACGTTCCCTGGACGACACCCTGATGCCGACACAAGACCCGGTATTCTCTCCGGTCGAGCTGCAGGCCCGGGTGCTCCATGAGGGGAATCTCTACCCCGGCCAGCCCTTCATCTATGAGCTGACCCTCTGGCTGCCAGCCAACCTGGAGGCCCCCAACCTCGGCGAGCCCATCACCCCGGCCTTTACCATTCGCCGCCTCGGCGAGGATCGCTGGGACTCTCCCGCCAGCCCCGGCCTGCCCGGGCGTCTCACGCGAAAATGGCTGCTGCAGGCCAAAGGGCCCGGACTCCATCCCGTCGAATCCCCCCGCTTTCAGGGGCGGTTGCCGCCCCAGGACGCGGCCGGTGCGACCGCGCCGGGCAACGCGGGGGATCTGCTGTCCGTCAGGGCGGCGACCCTCTTCATCAAGGTGGACAAGGCCCCCCTGGAGCCGGTGGCGAGCAGCCTGGTGCTGCGCCAGCAGTTCAGCCCGGCCCAGGCCAGGGTGGGTGAGCCGGTGATCCGCACCCTCACCCTGGTAATGGAAGGGGGGGATGGCAACCGCCAGCCCCCCTTGCCGGCCCCGCCCCTGCCCGCCGGCCTCTCCATGAAGCCGGACGGCGAGCAGCAACAGGAGCGATTCGTGGCCGAGGGGGCGCTTCGCTTCGAGCGCCAGTGGCGCCAGGCCCTGACCGCCGACGAGGCGGGGCGCTATGTGCTGCCCCCCCAGACCCTGCGCTGGTTCAACACCCAGAGCGGCCGCATCGAGGAGGCGCGCCTGCCCGCACATTCTCTGGTGTTCACGGCAAGGGAGAGCGCCACTCCCGCCTCCCCCGCACCAGGGGTCCAGTATCTCTATTGGGTGCTCCTGGCCATCCTGCTGCGGGCATTCATGCGCCGCTGGCCGCGCTGGCGCGCCTTCTATCGCCTGCAACGGGCCCTCGCCACGGGCTCTCCTGACGAGGCCAGGGAAACCCTGCTGACCTGGGCCGTCCTGCGCTGGGCCCCCCCCTGTCTTCATCTGGCCAGGCTGCCCTGTCACCGCGACCCCGCCATGGGGGCGCTGCTGGACGACCTGGATCGGGCCTGTTTTTCCCCCAAGCGAGTCCCTGGCGAACACCTGCCCAGACAGGCGCTCGCCAGGGAGTTGTGCACCTGGGAGAGCTTTGCGATAGCCTATGGTCTTCGAATACTGGCGTGGATGCGTGCATGATGCGCCCCTCATGAAACAGGACACCCCTTTATGGCGTTAGGTTTTTTCAGAAGAAAAAGGGCCGACACGGGAAAGGATCCCTGCACTTCTCCGGTCTATGGGGAGATGGCTGACAAACAAACCAAGTACGAAGCCCTGGTGCACGCCCTGCACGGGGACATCTACCGCTACGCCTACTGGCTGTGCCGGGATCCGCAAATCGCCGAGGATCTGGTGCAGGAGACTTTCCTGCGCGCCTGGAAGGCGATAGATACCCTGCTGGACGACAAGGCTGCCAAGGCGTGGCTCATCACCATATTGCGGCGGGAGAATGCCCGCCGCTTTGAGCGAAAGCAGTTCGATCTCGTCGACCTCGACGAGCACCCCCTACGGGATCAGGGTGTCCTGCCAAGCGAGCAGGAGATGGAGCACGAATGGCTCAGGCGTCACATCGCGCGCCTGCCTGCCGAGTATCAGGAGCCGCTGCTGCTGCAGGTTCTGGGGGGATTCAGCGGGGAGGAGATCGCCGAGCAACTCGGCCTGAACAAGAACACCGTCATGACAAGGCTGTTTCGCGCCCGCAACCAGATAAAAGAGGCCATGGAGTCTGCGAAACAACAGAGAGGACACACCAATGGATGAGCTTGAATTTCGCCGCCGGGCCATCACTCACCCCTCGGACAGGGATCCCGCCTTCTTGAAAGCCGCCGAGGCGTCACCGGCCAATCGCAAGCATCTGGACGAGATGCAGCAGCTCGAGCGCCAGGTGCGCAGCACTCTGGAAGTGGACGTACCAGCCGGTCTTGCGGAGCGGATCCTGCTCAGGCAGGCGATGGCAGCCGAAGAGGAGCAGGTGGTCCCGCTGCCCGTCACTCCTGCACGCACGCCATGGCGCGCTCTGGCCATCGCGGCCTCGGTCGCCTTCCTGCTCGGCATGAGCACCCGCTGGATCAGCTGGCCTGTGGCACCGGACACCCTGTCGCTGGCTCAGGTCGCCATGTCCCACGTTTATGGGGAAGAGCCCTTCATTCATGCGGTGGATGAGCGGGTCAGCCTGCACACCATCAACGCGAAAATGGAGAAGTATGGCGCCACCCTGAGCGAGATGCCGGGCATGAAGGTCACCTATGTCAACCACTGCGCCTTCTACCAGGGACCGGCCCTGCACATGGTGCTGCAGGGCAAGATGGGACCGGTCACCCTGTTCCTCGTCCCCAAGCACCTGCCACTGGCGATCCAGCCCGATTTTGCCGATGGCCGGCTCAAGGGGGAGGTACTGCCGCTCAAGGGGGCCAACATGGTGCTGATCGGCGACATGCAGGAGCCGCTCGCCCCCGTCGCCCGGCAGATCGAGTCCCGCCTGCAGTGGTCCATTTAACAGATCTTAACCCTGGCTGACCGGAACCGGTGCCACGCAAAAACACAGGCAGACACCCTCAATGTCTGCCTGTTCATCTCAGAATCCCCGCACGTTCCCGCTTCTTGCCTCTCTGACATCACATTTTTGCCATTTATTTTGAATGACACGAACGAAACCCTTTGTTTCTTATTTATCCAATAATGGATAAAACAGACCAATAAAACGGCAAATTCAAACAAATGATTAACACAATGGAAACTTTTATGTATTCTGCTGTCACTGGTCTGATTTCTTACCTCCTACCAGATCCATAGAATCACGCCAGAAATGTATGGGAAGAAGCTGACATAACAACAGATCATGTCGTCAATAGCCGCCAAAGATCCGCGATGTCGACAGAAAATCTGCTACAAAGAGAGAACACTATGACGACTGCCTTTTTCAAGAAAAGCCTGATCGCTACGGCCATGACCCTGGCCAGCACCCAGACCTTCGCCGCCGCGTTCCAGCTGAACGAACACTCGGCCTCCGGTCTGGGCCGTGCCTATGCCGGTGAAGCCGCCATCGCCGACAATGCAGCCGTGCTGTCCCGCAACCCGGCAGCCATGACCACCTTCGACAAGATGGCTCTGTCTGTCTCCGGCACCTATATCAAGCCCGACGTGGATGTGGAGGGGAAAATTGCAGGTGCTATTCCGGCTAGCGAGAGCGACATCGCCCCCGATGCCTTCGTGCCGGCCAGCTACTTCATCCAGCCCCTGAACGATCAGTGGGCCTGGGGTATCGGCCTCTTCTCCAACTACGGCCTCTCCACCGAATATTCCAAGACCTTCGCGGCCGGTGCTGGCGCCGGTGACACCGAGCTGCTGACCTTCAACATCAACCCCAACATCGCCTATCGCATCAACTCCAGCTTCAGCGTCGGTGCCGGCATCAATGCCGTCTACGCCGCCGCCGAGCTGAACCGTTATGCCGGTGCGCTCTCCGCCGCCATTCCGGGTGCCAACTCCGATACCCGTCTGGCTCACCTGAAGGGCGACACCTGGGGCTTTGGCTGGAACGTCGGCACCCTGTACGAGATCAACGAAAACAACCGTCTCGCCCTGACCTACCGCTCCCAGGTGGACTTGAGCTTTGACGGCGACTTCCAGGGTGCCACCTCCGGCAACCGCGTCGTCGATGGCAACCTGAAGCTGGATCTGCCGGCCCAGGCCGAATTCGCAGGCTATCACCGCCTGAACCAGCAATTCGCTGTCCACTACTCCGTGAACTGGACCGACTGGAGCGCCTTCCAGGAGCTCAAGGCCACCAGCAGCAACTGCGCCGGCGGCGTGTGCCTGCAAAAAGACGAGAAGTTCAAGGACTCTGCCCGTTACGCCTTGGGCGGTACCTGGTACGTCAACCCGTCCTGGGAAGCCCGTATCGGCTTCGCCTACGACAACAGCCCCATCGAGCCGGAATACCGCAGCCTGAGCATTCCCGACTCCGACCGTATCTGGTACAGCGCCGGTGCCACCTACCACATCAACCCGGACATGAGCCTCGACTTCGGCATGGCCTATCTGGACGGCAAGGAAGTGGACGTGAACGAAGGCCTGCGCAACCACAGCGATGCGCTGCGCTGGAAGGGCACCTCTCACGGCAACGCCCTGCTGGCTTCCGCCCAGTTCAACATGAAATTCTGATTTTCATATCATCATCGAGAGCGCCCCAGGGCGCTCTTTTTTTATCCAATTTCGCCAATTGAGCGCACAGCTGTAGTAAACAACTGTACTCTTTTCTTTTTTATCAAGCTGTTATGGGTGTTTCTTCCAGCATTTAATCCCGTTTTGCCCCACGTTCCCCTCTCCCCGTTGCCTTGCTGGTCATACCATATAAAATCCCGGCCCCAACCGAATAACAGAATGAACACCCAGTTCATCCCGAGGAAAGACCATGCATCCGACGTTCAAACCCTCCCTCATAGCCCTCTTGCTGCTGTCGAGCCAGGTACAGGCTGCCGGCTTCCAGCTCGCGGAGCAATCCGCCACCGGCATGGGGCGTGCCTTCGCGGGTGAGGCCGCCATCGCCGACAATGCCAGCGTGCTCTCCCGCAATGCCGCCGCCATGACCCGATTCGATACCCTGGCCTTCTCCGGCGGCGTCATCCACGTGCACCCCGACGTCAACATAGAGGGCACCACACGGGTGCCTACCCCCCAGGGGCCGGTCAGCCTGGATGCCGGAGCCCACGACATTGCGGGTGACGCCTGGGTGCCCAACGCCTATCTCATCGTGCCCCTCAGCGAGCAATGGCACCTCGGGCTTGCCGCCACCTCCTATTACGGACTCGGGGTCAAGATGCCGGACAACTACAACGCCGGTCACTTCGGCAACGTCTCCGACATCAAGACCATGGATCTGGGGGCCTCCCTGGCCTATCGCATCAACCGCGTCTGGTCCGTCGGGGCCGGTCTCTCCGCCATTCAGGGGGAAGGGGAAGTGGGCGGCACTTTCCCCTCCAACAACCAGATAGCCAAGCACCTGAAAGGGGATGGCTGGGCCATGGGCTGGAACCTGGGCACCCTGCTTGAGTTGTCGCAGGCAACCCGCATCGGTCTCTCCTATCGCCACGACGTAACCCTGACCCTCTCCGGTGACGCCATCGGCATCGATCAAAGGGGCCAGCCCTTCACCGATACCGGCAGCCTGGATCTGCCCTTGCCCGCCACCGCCGAGCTGGCCCTGTTCCATCAGCTCACCCCGGCCCTGGCGCTGCATTCGAGCATCAACTGGACCAACTGGAGCAAATTCGTGCAGCTCGAATCCGAGCTCGACCACCACGGCACCATGCATATCAAGGAGGAGCACTGGGAAGACAGTTGGCGCTATGCGCTGGGGATGACCTACCAGCTGGCCCCCCAGTGGCAACTGCGCTCCGGTATCGCCTACGACCGCAGCCCGGTCCCGGCGGATCGCCGCACCATCTCCATCCCCGACTCGGATCGGGTCTGGTACAGCGCTGGCGTGGGCTACCAGATTGACCGCCACCTCTCGCTGGATCTGGGGCTGACCCTGATCGACGGCAAGAAGGTGGACGTGAGCGAAACCATGCAGCTCAGGCCCGGCATCCCCCAGACCAGCTCCACTTTCAATGGCACCTCGGAAGGGGATGCCTGGCTCGCCGGCCTCCAGCTCAACTACCTGTTCTGACACCCCGGGTTTCCTGACAAATAGTATGCCAGTTGTTGACCTTCCCGACCGGTCGGCACTGGCATAGTGATCCGCTTCACCATAGAATCAAGCCTGTAACCATGGTGGAGAGATGCATGTATTCCTATGTAGCAAGGCAGCCCATTCTGGATCAGGAGTTGAACACCCAAGCCTATGAGCTGCTGTTTCGCGACAGCCTGGACAATGTATTTCCCTCCGTCTCCGCACAGCAGGCCACTTCCAGGCTGGTTGCCGAGCAGTTCTTGCAGCAGAACATCGATCATCTCATCGGAGATCACCCCTGCTACATCAATTTCCCCCACTCCCTGTTGCTGGACGGATTGGCCGAGTGCCTACCACGGGACAAGGTGGTGATCGAGATCCTGGAGGATGCCGAGCCCGACGATGCGCTGCTGGAAAAAGTGATCCAGCTCTATGGGCTGGGCTATCGGTTGGCGCTGGATGACTTCACCATGGTCTCAGACTGGGACAGGTTCCTCCCCTACATCCATATCATCAAGTTCGACCTGCGCAGCACGCCGCAACCCTGCATAGAGCACTTCATGGCGAATCATCGCCACCTGCCCCTCACCTATCTGGCCGAGAAAGTCGAGGATCAGGCCGAGTTCGAGCGGATGAAGCAGCTCGGCGTCACCCTGTTCCAGGGATTTTTCTTCAGCCGCCCCCAGATGGTGCAACAGCCCACCATACCGCCGGCCCAACTGGTGGTGATGCAGCTGCTCGAGGTGGTCAATCAGACCGAACCGGATCTGGACAAGATTGAGCAACTGCTCAACCAGGATCTCACCCTCTCCCTCAAGCTGCTGCGCTACATCAACCACCTCAAGCGCTTCCCCCAGCCCATCGCCTCGTTTCGCCAGGCCGCAAGTTCCCTGGGGCACGCCCAGCTCAAGCGCTTCGTCGCCCTGATCGCCGCCACCAGTGCGGGAAGTGAAAAGAGCGCCGAACTCCACCAGATGTCCCTCATCAGAGCCCGGTTCTGCGAACTGCTGGCCCAGACCCATGCGCCCGCAGAGCAGGCACAGCAAGCCTTTGTCACCGGCCTCTTCTCCCTGCTGGACGTGCTCATGGGCGAACCGCTGGATCAGCTGCTCGGCTCCATTCCCCTGACCGATGACATTCGTGCCGCCCTGCTCACCCGCAAGGGCAAGCTCGGGTTCTACCTCGCGTTCTGTGAAGATTTCGAGAAAGCCGACTGGCAGCGGGTCGCCGCCAACACCGTCCGGCTCGGCCTCAACGAAGAGAAAGTCAGCCACCTCTATCTGAGCGCCACCGCCTGGGTCAACCAGCAGCTTCAGGCCATGGAAGCGCAACCGGTCCACTCCCGCCAGAAATGACAACGTCCCTCTTGAAGGGACGTTGTCATTTCATCAACCCGCAGCAATCTCACCCACGCATTCAGCCTGCCTCGATGGCGATGGCCGTTGCCTCCCCTCCCCCGATGCACAGGCTCGCCACCCCTCGTCTGAGCCCGCGGGCACGCAGGGCATGGATCAGGGTCACCAGGATGCGGGCGCCACTGGCGCCAAGAGGGTGCCCCAGCGCACAGGCCCCGCCGTTCACGTTCAACTTGTGATGGGGGATGCCGCACCCGGCCATCGCCAGCATGCTCACCATGGCGAATGCCTCGTTCACCTCGAACAGGTCCACCTCCTCCACCGACCAGCCCACCCGTGCCAGCAACTTGTCGATGGCGCCGACGGGGGCACTGGTAAACTCCGCCGGCAAGGCGGCGTGACTCTGGTAACCCACTACCCTGGCCAGCACCGGCAATCCGAGCCGGGCAGCGCTCTCGCCCCGCATCACTACCAGGGCTGCCGCCCCGTCCGAGATGGAACTTGCATTGGCCGCCGTGATGGTGCCGTGCTTGCTGAAGGCCGGCTTGAGGCCGCGGATCTTGTCGGGCCTGGCCTTGCCCGGTTGCTCATCCTCGGCCAGCAGCAGGGTGTGGTCAGCGGTCATGACGGGAGCCAGTTCCGCGGCAAATGCACCGCTGCGCTGCGCCGTCAACGCCCGCTCCAGGGAGGCGATGGCAAAGGCATCCATGTCGGCCCGGGTCAGTCCGCTGCGATCAGCACTCAACTGGGCGTAATGACCCATCAGATGGCCTTCGTAGGCATCCTGCAAGCCGTCCAGGAACATGTGATCGAGCACGCTCTGGTGCCCCATGCGAAAACCGCTGCGCGCCTTGTCCAGCAGATAGGGGGCGCGGCTCATGCTCTCCATGCCCCCCGCCACCACGACCTCGGCCTCCCCCAGGCGCAGGCTGTCCGCCGCCAGCATCACCGCCTTCATGCCGGAGCCGCACACCTTGTTGATGGTGGTACAGGGCACGCTGTCCGGCAGCCCACCCTTGAGCGCCGCCTGGCGGGCTGGCGCCTGGCCGACCCCTGCGCTCAGCACGTTGCCCATATAGACCTCATTGACCTGCCCCCCCGTCATCCCGGCCTGCGCCAGCGCGGCGCGGATGGCGCAGGCGCCAAGCTCGGGGGCACCGAGCGCGCTCAGGGCCCCCTGGAAGGCCCCCATGGGGGTACGTTTGGCCGCCACAATCACGATATCCATCGATAGCACTCTCCTTGTTACATCGGGATAACATATGCCGCGACCGCGACGGGAACAAGACTTGCGAGGAAGTTGACGTTTGGGTAAGGTGCCAGCCTGCATTGACAACCAGATGGCAGCCAAGACAGCCCCATGACCAAATCCAGGGACGACACCCGCACCTTCAGCATCAGCGAACTGGCTCGCGAGTTCGATGTGACCACCCGCAGCATCCGCTTCTACGAGGATCAGGGCCTGCTCAACCCGACCCGCCAGGGACAGCACAGGATCTACAGCCGTCAGGACAGGGTGCGGCTCAAGCTGACCCTGCGTGGCAAGCGTCTGGGCTTCAGCCTCGCAGAGATCCGGGAGCTGTTCGACCTCTACGATGCGGACAAGAGCAGCCGCTCCCAGTTGCAGACCATGCTGGGGCTGGTGGCCGACAAGCGGGAGACCCTGCAGCAGCAGCTGGAAGATATCCAGATGGTCCTGCTGGAGCTGGAGGCGGCCGAACAGCGCTGCCGCCAGGCCCTGGCACACCTCTCCCCCTGAGGCACGCAGACGGGCGAGGCGAGCGGGGAACACCGCCAGCAAATAGACACAAATGAAAGAGGGAGGCTTGAAGCCTCCCTCTTGTCATGCATCGTGGACGACCGATATCAGGCCTCCTTGCTCCAGCGGTTCGGATCGTAATCCGGGCTGTAGCGATCGACGATGATGGCACAGGCCGCATCGCCGGTGATGTTGAGCGCGGTGCGGATCATGTCGAACAGACGATCCAGCGCGAACAGCAGCGGCAGACCCTCGATGGGAATCCCGGCCGCCAGCAGCACGGCAACCACCAGGAAGCTCGGGCCCGGCACACCGGCCTGACCGATGGCACCCAGGGTGGAGGTGACGATGATCGCCGCCCAGGCCCCCATGGAAAGATCGATGTTATAGACCTGGGCGAAGAAGATGGCGACCAGGCCGTAATAGATGGCGTTGCCGCTCATGTTGATGGTGGCGCCCAGCGGCAGCACGAAGGACGCGGTGGCGTTGGTCACCTTCAGATCGCGCTCGCAGGTCTCCATGTTGACCGGCAGGGTCGCCATGGAAGAGGCGGTGGAGAAGGCCACGATCTGCGGTTTCTTCATCGCGGAGAAGTACTTGCGTACCGGCGTGTTGGAGAAGAACGCGATCAGCAGCGGATAGACCACGAAGCCGAAGATGAGGATGGCGGCGATATAGACGACGAACAGCTTGAGCACTAGGGTCAGCACGTCGAAGCCGTAGGTGCCGATGGCGTCGGCCATCAGGCCGAAGACGCCGATGGGGGCGATCAGCATCACCTTGTTGATCATCCAGACGAAGGCGTCCACCAAGGTGTTGAGCCCGTCCACCAGCGGCTTGGCGCGCTCGCGGGGCTGCTTGGCCAGGGCGATGCCGAGGAACATGCAGAACACCAGGATCTGCAGGATGTTGGCCTCGTTCAAGGCGCTGAACACGTTGGTCGGGATCATGCCAAGCAGGGTGGCCACTGCATCGGGCAGTGCCCCCTTGTCGGCGTAGTCGCCGGAGAACATGGCCGCGGTGGCGCCAAAGTCAACACCCACACCGGGTTTGAACACCTGACCCATCACCAACGCCAGGAACACCGCCAGTGCGGAGGTGACGAGGAAGAAGGCGAGCGTGGTGACGCCAATCTTGCCAGCAGCGGGACTGGCCCCCAGGTTGGCGGCCCCGGACAGGATGGCCACCGCTACCAGCGGGATCACCAGCATCTTGATCAGCTGGATAAACAGGGTGCCGAGCGGCGCAAACACCGTGGCTTGCTCTCCCATGAGCGCCCCGACCAGCGCGCCCAGCACCATGGCCACCACTACCTGGAAGCCGATGCTTTTGATTAATCCTTTTGTTAACACAGAATGTTCCTTTATTTAGCAATTACTCACACTTTTACAGCGTAAATGACCACCCAGAGCGTCAAATCCTCTCCATTGCTCTGGCGGTGCGCTTTATCTCATATTTGCGCCCCGTTTTACATTAGAATCCGTTAACGAAATGCATTGATAACTTTATGAGAAAGTAAAACCTCAAAAGAGACACGGCTGTTTTTGCTCCTTTTACCATGACAACATCCAAAACAGTGTGCTACGTTGGCTCTGCAAACGTGCATACAGGGAAGAAAAGATGCTGAAAGTTAACGAGTATTTTGACGGAAATGTTAAATCCATCGGTTTCGAGCAAAAAGGCGAGAAAGCTACCGTTGGTGTGATGGAAGCGGGCGAGTACCTGTTCAATACCGCCGCCCCGGAGCGCATGACGGTGATCAAGGGCGCCCTCACCATCCAGCTGGCCGACGAAGATGAGTGGCACACCTACCAGCAGGGGGAATCCTTCGACGTGGCCGGTCACTCCTCCTTCAAGCTGGAAGTGAAGATCGCCTCCGCCTATCTGTGCGAGTTTCTCGACTGATGTATCACGGGCGCCATGGGATGCCGAGCGGCTCCCCCATGGCGCGCCTCTCCCGCGCCCATTTCCCTACCGCCATCACACCCCGCTATCTCCCCCCTTTTCAACGACTACAAAAAATTTACAATGTTTAGACGAAATCCATAATTGGAGTACGTCATGATCAGTGTCTTCGACATGTTTTCCATCGGGATAGGCCCCTCCTCCTCCCATACCGTGGGACCGATGCGGGCCGCCTGCGCCTTCATCCAGACCCTCAAAGCGAACGCACTCCTCTCCCGTACCGGACGCGTCGTCGTCGAGTGCTACGGCTCACTGGGCCAGACCGGCAAGGGGCACGGCACCGGCAAGGCCATCATCCTGGGATTGGCCGGATTTGAACCCGAATCCGTGGACATTGAGGCCATTCCCGCCTTCCTCGCCCAGGTAGAGCAGACCCAGACCCTCTGCCTTGGCGGCGAGCAACCCAGCGAATTTCCCCGCATCGGCGCCATCCTCTTCAACCGGCGCAAGACCCTTCCCGCCCACTCCAACGGCATGACACTGCGCGCCTATGAGGGTGACACCCTTGTGTTCGAGCAGACCTACTACTCCATCGGGGGCGGTTTCATCATCGAGGAGAGTCACTTCGCCAACGCCCGGGAAGAGGCGGCCCGCTTCGATGCCGCCCACCCCATCCCCTATCCCTTCGAGAGCGGCGCCGAACTGCTGGCCCAGTGCCAGGAGAGCGGCCTCTCCATCTCGGGGCTGATGCTGGCCAACGAGAAGGTGTTTCGCTCGGAAGCGGAGATCAAGGCCGGGCTTCGCAAGATCTGGCAGGCGATGCAGGGGTGTGTGGAGCGTGGCTGCAAGAGCGAGGGGGTGCTGCCAGGCGGTCTCAAGGTCAAGCGCCGGGCTCCCGCCCTCTATCGCCAGCTCTGTGGCGAGACCAATTTCAACAAGGATCCGCTGATGGTGATGGAGTGGGTGGATCTCTTTGCGCTGGCCGTCAACGAGGAGAACGCCGCCGGGGGCCGCGTGGTGACGGCGCCGACCAACGGCGCCGCCGGCATCATCCCCGCGGTGTTGCACTATTACGATCGCTTCGTGCGCAAGGTGGATGACGAGCTGCTGATGCAGTACTTCCTCACCGCCGCCGCCATCGGCATCCTCTACAAGAAGAATGCCTCCCTCTCGGGGGCCGAGGTCGGCTGTCAGGGCGAGGTCGGCGTGGCCTGCTCCATGGCCGCTGGTGCCCTGGCCGAGCTGCTGGGCGCCAGCCCCGCCATCGTCGAGAACGCCGCCGAAATCGGCATGGAGCACAATCTCGGGCTGACCTGTGATCCCGTCGGTGGTCTGGTGCAGGTGCCCTGCATCGAGCGCAACGCCATGGGCGCGGTCAAGGCGATCAATGCTGCCCGCCTCGCCCTGCGTGGCACCGGCGAGCACAAGGTGTCGCTGGACAAGGTGATCAGAACCATGTGGGAAACCGGCAACGACATGAAGACCAAGTACAAGGAGACCGCCCGGGGCGGCCTTGCCGTCAACATCACCGAGTGTTAAGCCGCTGTGATAAAGCCGCATATGGCACTCGAATACCCGGCATCGCCGGGTATTTTTTTGCAAAACGTTTGTCTGGCGCTTAACAAAATGGATAACCATCAAAATAAATTTTATACTCGCGCCACGAATTCAACAAAAATAGATCTGTTTCAACTTTTTTTAGGCATTGAACCGTTACACTGTGGTTATCCGGTTCCCTGGCCTTTGTGACGACAGACCCGTCCCATGGATCCCTTTTCTGCGAGTGGGCATGGCGCCCCCTTCTACCCTGAGGTAATTGTTACATGATCAGCGTTTTTGATATCTTCAAAATCGGTGTTGGCCCCTCCTCTTCCCACACTGTCGGCCCCATGAAGGCAGCCAAACAGTTCGTGGATGAACTGCGTGCTGGCGGCAAGATCCGTGACATCACCCGGATCCAGGTCGATGTCTATGGCTCCCTCTCCTGGACCGGCAAAGGCCACCACACGGATACCGCCATCATCATGGGTCTGGCGGGCAACCTGCCAGAGAACGTCGACATCGACGCCATCCCCGAATTCATCTCCCGCGTGGAGCAGACCGGTCGTCTGCCCATCGGCCTGCACTGCCACACCGTCAGCTTCCCCAAGGGCGCCATGATCTTCCATGACGAGGCCCTGCCCCTGCACGAAAACGGCATGAGGCTGACCGCCTTCATCGAAGATGACGCCGTCTACAGCAAGACCTACTACTCCATCGGCGGTGGCTTCATCGTCGACGAAGAGAACTTTGGCAAGGGTGACAGCGGCGACATGTCCGTCAGCTATCCCTTCAAGAGTGCCGCCGAGCTCATCGCCCACTGCAGCCAGAGCGGTCTCTCCATCTCCGCCCTGATGATGGAAAACGAGAAGTGCTTCAACACCCCGGAAGAGATCTACAAGAAGCTCGGCAAGATCTGGACCACCATGCGGGAAGGGATCGAGCGCGGCTGCCGCACCGAGGGCGTCCTCTCCGGCCCGCTGCGCGTACCGCGCCGCGCCGCGCCGCTCTACCGCCAGCTGACCACCAACGAGAACCTCTCCAACGATCCCATGAACATCGTGGACTGGGTCAACATGTTCGCCCTGGCGGTGAGTGAAGAGAACGCCGCCGGTGGCCGCGTCGTCACCGCGCCGACCAACGGCGCCGCCGGCATCATCCCGGCCGTGCTGGCCTACTACGACAAGTTCATCCAGCCGGTGGGCCGCGACGAGTACACCCGCTTCTATCTGGCCGCTGCCGCCGTCGGCATGCTCTACAAGATGAACGCGTCCATCTCCGGCGCCGAAGTGGGCTGCCAGGGTGAAGTGGGCGTCTCCTGCTCCATGGCCGCCGCCGGCCTGACCGAGCTGATGGGCGGCAGCCCCGAGCACGTCTGTGAAGCCGCCGAGATCGGCATGGAACACAACCTGGGTCTGACCTGCGACCCGGTGGCCGGCCAGGTACAGGTACCCTGCATCGAGCGCAACGCCATCGCCGCCATGAAGGCGGTCAACGCCTCCCGCATGGCCCTGCGTCGCACCTCCAAGCCGCGCGTGTCGCTGGACAAGGTGATCGAGACCATGTACATCACCGGCAAGGACATGGACTCCAAGTACCGCGAGACCTCCCGCGGTGGCCTGGCCATCAAGGTGATGCAGGTTGCCTGCGACTAACGCCGAGTCGCGATGACATGAAAAAAGCGGGATATATTCCCGCTTTTTTTTGGTCGCGATTTAAAGGGCGACGTTCCTGAATAAAGGGAGGCCGACAAGGGATAAAAAGAGACGGGCATATCACCTCCACCCGTTCGCCGTGACAGGAAAACGGGGGAGAGCTATTTCACGATGCGATCGGCCAGGGTGCCGACGGCCACCACGAAATAGGGGGAGCGATTCCAGTGACGCAGTACCCGGTAATTGTCATAGGCAAGGTAGCTTCGCCCGTGAATATCGTCGGGGCGGATGAGGGAGGCCTGCATGTCGACCGCAGGCAGAGGTGAGCCGTCCTGCTGGCGAACCCCGAGGGCCTGCCAGGTCGCCAGGGACTTGCGGGTATCAAGTCCCAGCAAGGCGGGGTCCAGGCGTTCTGGCACCCTCACCCGCCGTCCCCAGGTCTGGTCTTCGCGCCAGCCGTTCTGGCTCAGATAATTGGCAGCCGATCCAAATACATCCGCGAGATTGCCCCAGAGATCCTTCTTGCCGTCCCCGTCCTGATCCACCGCGTATCGCAGGAATGACGAGGGCATGAACTGCACCTGTCCCATGGCCCCCGCCCAGGATCCCTTGAAGTTGGCGGGGTTCACATGTCCCTGCTCCAGAATGCGCAGGGCATCGAACAACTCGCCTTTGAAGAAGGCTTCACGGCGACCGTCCCAGGCCAGGGTCGAGAGAGAAGAGATAAGGGGATAATGGCCGGTTATTTTGCCGAAATTGGTTTCAATTCCCCACAAGGCAACAATAAAGCGGGGCTGTACCCTAATGCCAGTCAGTTAAGCCTGACTGGCATTGTTTTTACTAGGTTTTCTCGTCGCATACTTCTGTGGTTTGGCTT
>NZ_JAPCIY010000047.1:0-33585 GCF_027707645.1 Aeromonas sp. QDB30
CCGATGTGGAGCGGGTGATGTCACTTTGTAGCCGAGATTGGATAAAACTGACCTAATGTTTAATCCGATTGGTATTATTCCCTGTGTTAGCGATGTTCTTTGCATCACTATGCCGCCGAGACTATCACCGGGTTTTCGAATCCGCAATGAAAAAACTTGGAACTTTTTATGAAAACCATAGTCACAGGGAAAAATTTGTGAGCTGAATCTCACAATGTTTGCCCCATCAGGGAAAACGTTTACAGCGATACTCTCTGCCTGAATCCCTCTTTTTTGGTGGTTTATTGCAACCCCCTGTTCCCTCATAACATATGTGCAAAGCCGGGGCTGACCCGACTGCTTCTCCCCTGCCTCGACCCGGGCCGCCTGTTGCGGGTATCCTGTTGCCATCCACACCGACACGGCCACACCTTCTTTATGCTATCGACTCGCCTCAAAGCCACCATCCGCAATACCTATCGCCAGATTGCCGATGGTTTACCCGGTTTTGTGCCGCGCAAGGAGCAGAATTTCCTGGTTGCCGAAATCGCCAAGACCCTGACGGGAGAATATGACAGGAGTCGCCGCATCCTGGTGGCCGAGGCAGGCACCGGCATCGGCAAGTCCCTCTCCTATGCCCAGGGGGCCATCCCAGTGGCACGGCTGACCCAGAAGAAGCTGGTGATCTCCACCGCCACCGTGGCCCTGCAGGAGCAGCTCATCCACAAGGATCTCCCCTTTTATCACCGTCACAGCGAGCTGCCGTTTCGTTTCATGCTGGTCAAGGGGCGCCAGCGCTACTGCTGCGAGCACCTGCTGGAGCAGGCGGCAAACGGCATCGAGATGGCCAATTTCGAACTCGACTTCGGCGCATTGAGCAAACACAAGCCATCGGATGCTGACAAAGCGTGCTACCAGGGGCTGTGGCAGGCCTACACCGAAGGCAAGTGGGACGGGGATCGGGACAACTGGCCCAAACCCATTCCAGACCCTTGCTGGGATCGCATCGCAGCCGACCGCCACACCTGCAACAAGGCCCTGAGCCACCATCAGCACTGCCCCTTCCATCGGGCCCGCAACGACATGGACGCAGCAGACGTGCTGGTGGTCAACCACGCCCTGCTGCTCTCCGACCTCACCATGGGGGGCGGCATCATATTGCCGCCGCCGGACGAGTGCATCTATGTGCTGGACGAAGCCCATCACCTGCCCACCATCGCCCGGGATCACGGCGCCGCCAGCGCCAGCATCAAGGGATCCCGCCGCTGGCTGGAAAAGCTGGTGCAAAGCGCGGGCAAGCTGGCCAGGACGCTGAACAAGGAGAGCCTGCTCGATCCCCAGCTCAAACTGCAGGATGCCCTGGCCTCTCTCCAGCCGGATCTCAAGGCCCTCGAGCAGTGGCTCGCCAGCAATGATCACCTCTTTGGCGGCGAGCCCCACCACAGATTCGCCGATGGGGTGCTGCCGGATCCCCTGCCCATGCTGGCGGAAAACCTCAAGGAGGCGAGCAAGAAGGCACTGAGGGCGCTGGACAGAATGCAGGGGGCCATCGGCGAGGCGCTCAAGGATGGCGACATCCGTCGCAAGGAGGCCGAGCCTCTGCTGGCGGAGAGCGGTTTTCACTTGCAACGGCTCGAGAGCTTCTGCGCCCTCTGGGAGATGCTGAGCCGCCATGTTCCCACCGGCAAGACCCCCCTCGCCCGCTGGATGGCCAGAAGCGAGGACGGGGACATCTGGCTGCACGCCTCCCCCATCGAGGTGGGGTATCTGCTGGAGGAGTGGCTCTGGTCCCGCTGTCTCGGGGCCGTGCTGGTGTCGGCGACCCTCACCGCCCTCTCCTCCTTCAGTTATTTTCGCCACCAGGTGGGGCTCAAGGAGCATGACGGCACCCGCTATCTGCGGCTGCGCTCCCCCTTCGACTACCACAAGGCCGAACTCTATCTGCCCAAGATGGCCCATGAACCCAGTGCCCCCGCCTTCACCCAGGAGTTGATCGATACCCTGCCCCGCCTGCTGGCAGGCAAGGAGGCCAGCCTGGTGCTCTTCTCCTCCTATCGCCAGATGAACGAGGTGGCGGTGGGGCTGCGGGCCAAGGGGATGTCGCTCCTGGTACAGGGGGAAGCGTCCCGCAGCGCCCTGCTCCTCCTGCACAAACAGAAGTGCGACGGCGGCCAGGCCAGCATCCTCTTTGGCACCGGCAGCTTCTCGGAAGGGCTGGATCTGCCCGGCCACTACCTCACCAACCTGGTGATCACCAAGCTCCCCTTCGCGGTGCCCAACTCCCCCGTGGAAGAGGCGACCGCCGAGTGGATAGAGCAGCGCGGCGGCAACCCCTTCCTGCAACTGACGGTGCCGGAAGCGTCGCGCAAGCTCATCCAGGCCTGTGGCCGCCTCATCCGAAAAGAGGCGGATCGGGGGCGGGTCACCATCCTGGACCGGCGCCTGCTGACCAAGCGCTACGGCAAGGGGCTGCTGGACGCCCTCCCCCCCTTCACCCGACGCATCGAGTGACACGGCTGACGCCCGCCATGCGATCCCCTGTCCCTCATGTCAGGAGGGGGCAGGAAGATAGAAGAGCACGCTGCCCGCAGGACTCGGGGCAGCGGGATCCACACCCCGCACACCGGAAGGCGCCATAAACGGCTATTGCCGCTGTGGGGCAAACCTGTAAAAATGACCCCCTATTTTTCAGTGGGCAATTGCCTGACTGTTCAAGGAGATGAAATGAAACTGACTGTTCTGGTACCGGCCCTGGCTGGTCTGTTGTGGGCAGGTAGCGCCCTGGCCGCTAGCCAACTGGAAATTACGAATCCCTATGTCATCCAGCTGCTCGATGGCGAACCCGTCAACCCCCAGCTACTCGACAAAGCCACCGTCTTCTCCCTGGAGCCCGGCAGGCACCAGGTAGTGGTCGCCTTCGAGGGCAACTACTCCAGCCGCAGTGAAACCAAGCTGGTCACCGCCGAGCCCCTGGTGATCAACTTCACCGCCGCCGACAACCAGCAACTCTTCCTCGACTTCAAGAAGCCCCGCAAGGAAGAAGAAGCCAAGCGTTTCGTCAAGGAACAGAACGTCGTTCTGAAAGACAAATCCACCGGCCAGATTCTGAAATCCGAGCAGTTCGTCATGCCGACCGTGGGTGGCTTCCAGCTGACCCGCGACTATCAGCAGGAGCTGATCAATATGGGCAAGGCCTTCAACCAGCCCAAGACCGTCGCCATCTCCAGCGCCGCCGTGATGGCCGCCGCCAGCGCACCGGCCGAAGTGGCCCCGAGCAAGGCCATGAGCAATCCGGAAGCCCTGACCCAGCTGCAGAGCTGGTACAACAAGGCCGATGCGGAGACCCGCAAAGCCTTCCAGATCTGGGTGATCCAGCAGCAGTAAGGCGCATCGCACGCCTGCATCGAGGGGAGCCTGGCTCCCCTTTTTCATACCCGTTCATGGCCGATGCTTCATGTCACTGCGCATCTTCTATCACCCCCACTACTCCGCCCTGACGCTGCCCGAGCGTCACCGCTTCCCCCTGGCCAAGTACCAGGCGCTGTTTGAACGCCTCATCGCCCTCGACTATCCGCTGGCACAGGCCGCCCCTGCCAGCCGTGAGCAGATAGAGAAGGTGCACGATGCGGCCTATGTACAGGCCGCCCTCGCCGGCACCCTCGATGAAGGGGCCATTCGCCGGCTCGGCTTTCCCTGGTCTCCCCTGCTGATTGAACGTACCCTGCACTCGGTCGGCGCCACCCTGGCCGCCAGCCGCCACGCCCTTGCGCAGGGCTGCGGACTGCAGATCTCCGGCGGCTATCATCACGCCCACCGGGACTTTGGCAGCGGCTTCTGCCTCTTCAACGATCTGGTGGTCGCGGCACGAACCTGCCTGGACGAGGGACTCTGCGAGCGGGTGCTGATCGTGGATCTCGATGTCCATCAGGGAGATGGCAGCGCCGCCCTGTGCACGGGCAGCCGCGACATCATCACCCTCTCCCTGCACGGGGAACACAACTTCCCCCGCCACAAGCCGGCCTCCCATCTGGACTTTCCCCTGCCAAACGGCATGGAGGACGACGCCTATCTCGAGACCCTGGACCAGGCCCTCGCCCTTGCTCATCGCCTCTACGCCCCCGACTTCATCCTCTATCAGGCCGGGGTGGATGTGCACCGGGACGACGAGCTAGGCTACCTCTCCCTGAGCGACTCAGGCGTGCGCCAGCGCGATGCCATGGTCTTTGACTCTGCGCTTCGCCACGGGCTGCCCATCACCGCCGTACCGGGAGGGGGTTACCGGCGAGACTGGCAGCAGTTGATCCCGCTGCACCTCTCGCTCTTCGAAGCAGCAAGGCACCGGTTTGGTTGAGCGGCACCGCCCGGCCCATGATGAAAAAAGGCGACCCTTGGGTCGCCTCTTCTATATCCAGTGCGCAGGGATGATGACGCCGTCTGCCCTCAGGCATGGGCCATCGGCGTCGGGTGCTCGCCCATCTTGCGCAGCAGCATCAGCAGATAGACCAGGGAGACCCCGGCAATCACCATGAACAGCAGATGATCCGAGTAGTGCTGCATCAAGAGCGCCGTCAGGGTCGGCCCGAGCAGGCTGCCGATGGTGTAGCTCAGCAGCAGCGCCTGGTTCATGGCCACCAGTTGATGCTGCTCCACCTTCTCGCAGGCCCAGGCCATGGCCACCGGATAGAGCGTGAAGCCCGCGGCCCCCAGAATGAACAGCGTCGGTCCCATGGCCGCGTTGCCGAGCATCGCCATGGCCCCCAGGATCACCACCAGCACCTGTACCCGCAGCACCGGCAGGCGCCCGAAACGATCCGCCAGACGTCCCACCGGCCATTGCCCCAGGATGCCGGCGCTCACCATCACCGCCATCCAGTAGCCGATGGCCCCGTCGCTCACCCCCTGGTGGTTCAGATAGAGCGGCATCAGACCATAAAGCACCCCCAGCACGATGCCGGAGAGGATGCAGCCGTTCACCCCCAGACGCGACTGACGCAGGCGCAGCATCGGCCAGACCGGAGTCCTGGCCTGGTGGTTGCCTGACGGACTGGCGATGCGGGTGAACAAGAGCGGCAACATGGCCGTCAACACCAGGGCGGTCACCCAGGGCAGCACCGCCATCAGCGACGTCGGCACCTTGCTCACCAGCAGTTGCCCAAGCACAGTGCCCACGTAATAGACCATCATGTAGGCAGCCAGCAGGCGACCCCGATTGCGGGCGTTGCCGCTGCACATCAGCGCGCTCTCCACCACCACCCAGATCATGGCGCAGCCGACTCCGGCGATGAATCGCCAGGCGAGCCAGCTCCAGAACGCCACGGTAATGCCGAGCCCGACGCAGCCTGCGGCAAAGAGCGCACTGGCCAGGTAGTAACTGCAATTGAAGCCGCAGCGGGCGATGAGTCTGCCCGCCAGCAGGGTTCCCAGCAGGTTGCCGGTGAAATAGGAGGAGCCGACCATGCCGACCTGCCAGGTGGGCAGATGCTCATGGGCGAGCCAGAGCGGAACCAGGGTATTCAATACCGCGATGGCCAGGGTCAGCAACAGCAGGCCACAGAGCAGGAGCAGCACCGGGCGGGAGTATGTGGTCATGGATAGAACCGTGGGGAGAGGCAAAATGCGAGCGCATCATGCCACCGCCTGTGCCTTTGTCAATCGGCACTGAGGCCGGGTCGCAAGGTTTTTCTGCCCACCGTGATGGCAACGCGGCACGGCCCTCCCCTGACGGGAGCCTCATCCCCTTGATTGGCCGACACCTTGGTCATGATGAGGGGAAGCGGGCGGTTGAATATCGACTCTGTGCCTCCCTCACGCCAGAGCGCCATGACCAGAAGAGGCGGCCCAGGGCCGCCTCTTCTTGCTATCAAGCACAACCTATCGTGCACAACGCCGGTCAGCGCTGGCGCTTCTTGGCGTACTTGCGACGAGCCCGGGCCTGGCGCTCCTCTTCCCGCTCCGCCTTCTCCCTGGCTTTCTGCTCAGCCTCGGCCTCGGCTTCCACTATCTCGACGCTCACCATCTCTGGCGTCTCCAGGGAGATCCGCCCCAGCATGCCGGACCGGAATTCATTGACCAGGATTTCCGAGGCCTTGTGCAGATCCGCAAGCCCCCCCTTGCGCATGAAGCCGCGCTGACGGGCAATGAGATCCAGCAGCTCGATCTCGGTCTCCGGCAGCTCGCTCAGCTGGTAGCGTGCCTTGATGCGCTCCGGATAGGCCTTGATGAAGTAGTCGGCGGCAAACATGGCGATGTCGGCGTAATCGAAGACGGTATCCTTGATGGCCGCCGTGATCGCCAGTCGATAACCGCAGGAGGGCGGGTTGAGCTTGGGCCACAGGAAGCCAGGGGTGTCCGTCAGGATGACGTGGTTGTCGAGCTTGATCCGCTGCTGGGACTTGGTCACCCCCGCCTCGTTGCCGGTCTTGGCGATGATGCGCCCCGCCAGGGTGTTGATCAGGGTGGACTTGCCCACGTTGGGGATGCCCATGATCATGGCGCGCACCCCGCGCAGCTCGAAGTTGCGCTCCGGCAGCATCTCGTGGCACAGGGTCAGCAACTGCTTGATTTTCTCCGGCTCCTGCTGGGTCAGGGGCAGTGCCTTGATCCCCTTCTCCTGCTCCATGTGGGCCACCCACAGCGCGGTGATCTCGGGGTCGGCAAGGTCTGCCTTGTTGAGCACCTTGATCACCGGCGTCTCCCCGCGCAGCTCCGGCACCAGGGGGTTCTCGCTGGAGAAGGGGATGCGGGCGTCGAGCATCTCGATGATGACATCGACCTGGGGCATGACCTCTGCAATCTCTTTGCGGGCCTTGTGCATGTGGCCGGGGAACCAGTTGATGGACATATCCGTTACTCTCTCATTGGCATGCGGTCCCCTCTCGGGGCTGCGGGCGCTCGGGGTTGCGGGTGCGTGGTGATGCGCCAGACCGCTGGCACTCATCGCAAGGGGGCGCATTTTACCTGCTGCGGCCCCGATTTGACAGGCTATTCTGGCCGGGTGTTGTCACCCGGGTGGCCGGATGCCCACCACGCCACCGGGAGGTGAGTGGCAAAACACAATCAACATAACCCATTGATATAAGATAACATTTGCAAGGCGCTTTCACCGTATTGTCATCTCTCTTCACTAAAAGTGTCATCTGCCCCCTCTAGGCTGCGCTCAGGTTTCACAAGGAGCGAACCCCAATGAGAAAGATGGCAGGACTTGCAGTGATGATAGGCGCCGCCCTGGCCGCCGGCTGCAACTCCAACAACGACAGCAACACCCCGGAATCCAGCGCCAAGAACGTGATCTTCTTCCTCGGCGACGGCATGGGTCTCAACACCCTCACCGCCTCCCGGATCTATGGCGTCGGCGAAGAGGGCAGCCTCACCATCGACACCCTGCCGGAAACGGCCTTCATCAAGACCTTCTCCCACGATGCCCAGGTGACCGACTCGGCCCCCTCCATGGCGGCCTACATGACCGGGGTCAAGAGCAACAACGGCGTCATCAGCATGGACAGCGACGCCACCCAGGAGAGCGATTGCAGCCAGAGCGGCGGCAAAGCGGTGACCACCCTGCTGGAGCTGGCCAAGGCCGATGGCCGTGGCACCGGCGTGGTCACCACCACCCGGGTCACCCACGCCACCCCGGCCGCCACCTATGCCCATATCTGCAACCGGGATCTGGAGGCTGATATCGCCGTCCAGATGGTGCCGGGGGGCAGCGGTTACAACAGCGCCCTGAAGGAGGGGCTGGATGTGGTGCTCGGGGGCGGCAGCAGCTTCTTCCTGCCCAGTGCCGACAAGGGCAAGCGGACCGATGGCCGCAACCTCATCGACGAGATGAAGGCGAAGGGCTATCAGTTTGCCGCCACCCTGGACGAGCTGAACCAGGCCGATGCGAGCAAGCCGCTGCTGGGCCTGTTTGGCTCAAGCCACATGAAATATGACCTGGACCGGCCCGCCAGCGAGCCGTCACTGGCCCAGATGACCCTGGCTGCCATCAAGCAGCTCAAGGGCAAAGAGAAGGGCTACTTCCTAATGGTGGAAGGGGGGCGTATCGACCACGCCCTGCACGACACCAACGCCAAGCGCGCCCTGCAGGATACCCTCGCCTTCGACAACGCCATCCTGGCCGCCATCAATGAAGTGAAGAAAACCGATCCCGAGCTGAAAAACACCCTGATCGTGGTCACCGCCGACCATGACCACACGCTTGTGCTCAACGGGTACGCCAAGCGCACCGGCAAGACCACGGCAGGCAATGCGGGCGTGCTCGGGCTGGTGAAGAACTACGAGACCGGCGAGCCGAGCAAGGATAGCGATGGCATGCCCTACACCATCATCGGCTTTGGCAACGGCTACAACCGGGTGGACGGCCCGCGCAGCAGCGTGGCGGCCCTCGACGACGCCACCACCTCCGCCGACGACTATCACCAGGAGGTAGTGGTCAAGGTGGGCGAGATAGGCAACGAAACCCACGGCGGTACCGATGTCTTCCTCGGCGCCATCGGCCAGGGGGCGGAGCGCTTCCACGGCTCTCTCGACAACACCGCCGTGTTCGGCAAGATCAAGGCTGCGGCCAAGCTGTAAGGGATTATCAGGATGAACATCACCATGAAAAAGACGCTGGTCTGCACCGCCCTGCTCGGCACGCTTGGCGGCCTCTCCAAGGCGCACGCCGCCGATGCCAAGAACGTCATCCTCTTTATCGGTGACGGCATGGGCCCCACCGTGCTCACCGCCACCCGCCTGTTCAAGGTGGGGGAAGAGGGGGATCTCGAGATGATGAAACTGCCCCAGAGCGCGCGCATCAAGACCTTCTCCCACGATGCCCAGACCACGGACTCCGCCCCCTCCATGGCGGCCTACACCACCGGCGTCAAGATGAACAACGAGGTGATCGCCATGAGCAGCGACACCAGGGCAGTGGCACCGTCCAAGGATGCCAACGGCAACAAGGGCATCAACAACTGCACCAGCGACAACGGGAGCCCGGTGCCCACCCTTCTCGAGCTGGCCAAGGCGGCGGGCAAGTCGGTGGGGGCCGTCACGACCACTGAGCTCACCCATGCCACCCCGGCGGCGACCTATTCCCATATCTGCCACCGGGATGCGGCCTACGCCATCGCCGAGCAGGCGGTACCAGGCGGAGCCGGCTTCAACCAGGCACTGGGGGATGGGGTCGATGTGCTGATGGGGGGCGGCGCCAACCACTGGACGCCCTACAGCGCCAGCAACAAGGGCGGCCGGGCCGACGGCCGGGATCTCACCGCCGAGCTGACCGCCCGGGGCTACCGCTATGTCACCACCAAGGATGAGCTCTCTGCCGTCAACTCGGGCAAGGTGCTGGGACTGTTCAGCACCAAGTCCCACCTCGACTACGAACTGGACCGCGTCGCCAAGGGGGCGGCCAGTACCCAGCCGTCCCTCTCCGAGATGACCGCCAAGGCGATCGATCTGCTCAGCCAGAACAGCCAGGGCTACTTCCTGATGGTGGAGGGGGGGCGTATCGACCACGCCCTGCATGTCACCAACGCCAAGCGATCGCTGACCGATGCGGTGGCGCTGGACGAGGCGGTCAAGACGGCACTCGGCAAAGTGGATTTGAGCGATACCCTGATCGTGGTCACCGCCGACCACGATCACACCATGACCATCAACGGCTATTCCGCCAAGGGCAACAAGGTGCTGGATCTGGTCAAGAACGCCGATGGCTCGACCCAGAACGACGCGGACGGCAAGCCGTTCACTACTCTGGTATTCGGCAACGGCCCCAACCGCCAGGACCAGCGCCCCACCCTCACCAGCGATGAGGTGATGGCGGATGACTACCTGCAGGAGACCGGGGTCAAACTCGGCTCCGAGACTCACGGCGGCGGCGATGTGATGCTGTTCGCGGGCGGCGCCGGCAGCAGCCAGTTCAAGGGCACCCTCGACAACACCCGGGTGTTCGGCAAGCTCAGGGAGGCCCTCGGCCTGTGATAAAGGTGCCCGGCACCGCGCCGGGCACCTTTTCCGTCGAGCGAGAGACGATGATGAAATATCTGCTTTCTTTATGGCTGCTGGGCAGCGCCCTCTCCTTCCCCCTCCTGGCCGACGAGGTGCCCGATCTGGCCGCCCGCATCCGCTACGTGGACAGGGTTACCGGCAGCGACGGCATCACCCGGGAGAGCCAGTGGCAGGAGAAGTGGCTGCGGGTCGGTGACCAGGTGTGGAGCCAGCGGCTCATTCCCGTTCCCCTGGCCCGTGCCTATCACGCCACCCACGATGCCCGCCCCGGCCACAAGCACTTCACTCACCAGATGGCGGCGCGCTGGGTGACCCGCAGCGAGGGAGACGCACTCCAGTTGCGCTACGCCGATGCCTGGCACAACCAGCTGGTGGAGGTGCCGCAGGAGGAGTACGGCCAGGTGGCCTTCAAGCCGGAGTGGGCGCGGATCCGCCACCTCATCAACCCTTCCCTGTTAGAGGGAATGACACCGCTGGATGAGGCCGCCCCCGACCAGGCGAACTGGTATGAGACCCGCGAAGGTCGCCAGCGTACCCGCATCCTCTGGTCGAGCCGCTGGCAGTTGCCCCTGGTGGTGGAGTCGGCAAGCCTCGACGGTTATCGCAGCTACCGGATGGAAGTGACGCTCAAGCCGCTGCCAAAGACCCTCCCCTGGCAGCAACTGGCAGGGTACCAGACCCTGGATCTGCGGGATTTCTTCGACTGATCCCCCCAGGCGGCAATCACCTGGCTGACATGGCGTAACGGGATGTTACACTCTCTGTACTCATCCCGGACCCGAACATCCATGCGCCTTGTTACTCTGCTTCTGCTGCTCTCTCCCCTGATCGTCTGCGCCTTTTCGGCCCGTGCCGTGGTCGTCGTGGCCGCGGACATTCCCCCCTATGTGATCCGCGCCCAACAGGGTGCGCCGAGCGGCATGGCCATCGAGGTGCTGGAGGAGGCTGCCCGCCGCCTCGGGGAACCGCTCGAGATCGAGTTGATGCCGCTGGCTCGCGCCCTCAGCCAGGCCAGCCACCGCCCGGATGTCCTGTTGTTGCCCCCGGCCCGAAATCCCCAGCGCGAACCACTGTTTCTCTGGATTGCCCCCCTGCTGGAGGAGGCCTTCGTGCTGGTCAGTCATCGCCGTCACCATCCAACGCCGCTCTCCATGAAGACACTGCCAGGTCTCACCGTTGGCGTGATGCGTGGCTCCCATAGCCAGAGCCTGATCCAGCCGCTGACAGGGGTGACCCGGGAGCTGGTCACCGAGGAGGTCAGCAACGCCAGCAAGCTGGCGCGCGGCCGCATCCAGGCCTGGGCGGTGGCCTGGAACACCGCCCGTTACAACCAGCAGCGGGCGGGTCTGCCGCTCCCGGATCTGGTGCGAGGCGAGACCTTGCAGCAGAGCACCCTCTACCTGGCCGCCAGTCCCCGCTTCTCCCGCAGCGAGGCGCTGCGCTGGCGCCGGGTCATTCAGGAAATGAGGGAGGATGGCAGTCTCGCGCGCATCCTGCACCAGTACGATTACCAGGCTCCCTGATGAGAAAGTCAGTCCAATTGCCAAACCACCCCAGAATGGTTATGGTATCTCCATGAAAGCAATCATGATTTTTTCCAGTACGCTCACACCCCGCTGAGCCCCCGCCCTCGCCCCGCTGCGCGAGTCGCTCGGGGGCATCGCTTTTGCTGTCTGCTTATTACCCTTGCACCGTTTTTTGTCGACCAGTCTGCCCGTCATCCTGGTCCCTTCAGTCATTGATAAGGAAATACCCTATGAAACAGCCTCATCTCGTCATCTCCAGCCTGGATCTGGATCGCATCGAACAGCTGCTTGGCAACCACCCCCAGCACCTTGCCCTGCAAGAGGAGCTGGATCGCGCCGAGATCCGCGAACCCGCCGACATGCCGCCGGACGTGGTGACCATGAACAGCACGGTGCGCTTCAAGATGCAAAACAGCGGCAACGACTTCTGCCTGACGCTGGTCTATCCGAAGGATGTGCAGGGGGACGAATCGAAGATCTCCGTGCTGGCGCCAGTGGGCAGCGCCCTGCTGGGGCTCAAGGTGGGTGACAGCATCGCCTGGCCGGGGCCGGCCGGTCGCACCATCCAGGTGGAGATCCTGGAAGTGGTCTATCAGCCGGAACGCGCGGGGGAGTTGCACCGCTGACAGGCTGCCAGGCTGCCATTCAGGTCTGATGCGACCAGGTGGCTGACTCGGTATGCCTTTGTCCGGTCGGAGCCGACGGCCACCGGCCGGGCATGATCTGACGGGGGATCAGGCCCCCTGACAGATCCGGTTCTTGCCCTCCCGCTTGGCCTGATAGAGAGCGCGATCTGCCTGGCTGAACAGGGTGTCAAAGTGCCATTCACGGGCGCTGGGCGCCCACCCCAGGCTGGCCGTCACCCGGACCCCCTTCAGCCCCAGCGTTTCTATCCCCTGGCGGATCTGCTCGCAGCGCGCCTGCTGGGCCAGGGGGTCCCGCTCGGGCAACAGCAGCACAAACTCTTCCCCGCCGAAGCGGCTGGCCACCAGATCCCGCTGGCCGGCAAGATAGCGACCCACCGCCTCCAGCACCCTGTCCCCGGTCTCGTGACCGTGGCGATCGTTGATCTGCTTGAAGTCGTCGAGATCCAGCACCACCAGCGCCCCCTGCCTTGCCATCGTCACGCAGTGATCCATGAAGCCGCGCCGGTTCAGGAGGCCGGTCAGGGGATCCTGGCTGGCCTGTCGACGCAGGGCCAGGGCCCGGTACTGGGTACAGAGCAGCAGCACCCCGAAGGTCGACAGATAGTTGCCCATCAGCATGGAGAGGAAGGGGAGCACATTGACCGCATGCTGATCCATCAGGACCCGCACCTCGCCGCCGAGCAGGGCCCCCATGCGCACCAGATTGAAACCGTAGAGCAGGATGTTGACCACGGTGAACACCAGCACCGCAGGCAGATAGTCAGGGTAGCCATGGCGCCAGATGAGCCAGACAATCACCGCCCCCACCATCATGTAGCTCAGGCAGGCCAGCAGCACCCGGGGGGCCATCTTGTCGTTGAAGATGACGCTCCAGCAGAGGATCAGCAGATAGACCAGCATGAAGAGGGTGAAGGCCCGCCAGTTTGGCGGCTCCCCGAAGAAGCGCTGGATGGCGAGTGGCATCAGGGCGAGGCAGAAGGTGATGAGCAGGTTGGCCAGCCAGATCCCCGCGATATGGGGGGCAAATGCCTGCATGAAGAAGAGCGATTGCGCCGCCAGGGCACAGAGGCTGGACCACCACCAGAGCCCGAGACCGGGTATTTCCCTGTGGGTCCACCAGATGATGGAAAGGGTGATGAATCCCAGGCTGTAGCCCCCGAGGGCCATCAACATCAGGGTAAATACGTCCAGATTGAGCCGAATTGAGGCGTCCATTCCCGAACCTTCCAATGGGGATGGCTGAGTATATGGGAAGCCCATGACAAGACACAGAGGGAGCCTATGGGCCGGGCAAAAATATTTGCCCAGCTCGCACGCCCTACTCCCCTTGAAGCGTGCCGGACAACGCCCTGTCTGTGCCCGGATTTTCCACCGAGACGGCCGCCGGATATTTTGCACTTGAACCGGCGCCATTAGATAGATATGTTGTTTTCATGTGGTTTTATGAGTCACCACGAGGGATAAAAGTCTCCATAACTTATTGAGTCTTCTGGCAAAAACAGGTTTTGGTACATTTTTCATCCAACGAACCATTCATAGAATCTCATATGGGGCTTTTGCCCCGACCAAGACAATAATCCTGTCTTGCCTGCTGCCGGATGCAGCAGTCTCTTGTGCCATGGAGTCGCACGGGAGCAGGTTCAAGGCCGACCACATTTACGACAGAGACGTCATTTATGATCAAAAAACTCATTCTCTCTACCCTGCTGCTGTGCGGGCTGGCCAACGCCGCGCCCACTTCCACCCTGGATGCCGTGCTGGAGCGCGGTGTGCTGCGGGTCGGCTTCGATGCCGGCTATCAACCCTTCGAGATGACCAACAAGCAGGGCCAGTACATCGGCTTTGACGTGGATCTCGCCAAGATGGTCGCCAAGGAGATGGGCGTGAAGGTGGAGTTCGTCAACACCGCCTGGGACGGCATCATCCCCGCGCTCTTGACCGACAAGTTCGACGTCATCATGGGCGGCATGACCGTCACTCCCCAGCGCAACCTGCGCGTGAACTTTGCCGATCCCTACATCGTCGTCGGCCAGACCATCGTGCTTCGCAAGGACAAGGCGGGCGAAATCAAATCCTTCCAGGACCTCAACGATCCCAAATACAAGATCGCGGTCAAACTCGGCACCACCGGCGAGCAAGCGGTCAAGCGCATGATCCCCAAAGCCACCCTGCTGCAGTTTGAAACCCAGGATGACGCCAAGCTGGAAGTGATCAACGGCAAGGTGGATGCCTTCGTCTACGACCTGCCCTACAACGCCATTTTCGCGTCCCAGAACCAGGGCGCCGTGGTACACCTCGACAAGCCGTTCACCTTCGAGCCGCTGGCCTGGGCCATCCGCAAGGGAGATCAGGACACCCTCAACTGGTTCAACAACTACCTGCGCCAGATCAAGGGCGACGGCAGCTACGACCGTCTCTACAAGAAGTGGTTTGAATCCACCGCCTGGCTGAACCAGCTCAAATAACCTCTCAAAGGGGCGGCATGCCGCCCCTTCACGCAGACTCCCCACACGATAACGACAAAAGAGGTTGTGACAGTGATCAACCCCAAACTCACAAGACAGATGGAAAAACAGCCCAATCAGCTGCTCTGGCACGGGATCTTCCTGCTGCTGGTGCTGGCCGCCATTTTCGGCATCTACAAGGCCGTGCAGGCAGTGGATTACACCTGGCGCTGGGAACGCATTCCCCAGTACATCGCCTATCAGGCAGAACAGAAACACTATGCCGAGTTTGACGGCACCGTGGTCGCGGACAAGGGACAGCTCTTCCTGCAAGACGATCTCGACCCCAGCCGCCGTCAGGCCATCGCACCCAAGGGCTCCCAGCTGGCTGAAGGGGATACCGTCTTCCTCGGCGATACCCTGGATGTGCAACTGAGCTGGACCGCCGGCCCCATCGCCTGGGGCGTCTGGGTCACGGTCAAGCTCTCCCTGGTGGCGGGCATCTTCGCCATCCTGCTTGGCACCCTGGCCGGGCTCGCCCGCCTCTCCCCCAATCCGGCCCTGCGCAACCTGGCCGTGACCTATGTGGAGCTCATCCGTGGCACCCCGTTGCTGGTGCAGATCTTCATCGTCTATTTCTTTATCGGCACCGTGCTGAACCTCGACCGATTCACCGCTGGTGTGGCGGCGCTCGCGGTCTTCACCGGCGCCTACGTGGCGGAGATCGTGCGCGCCGGCATCAGCTCCATTCACAAGGGGCAGATGGAAGCGGGCAGAAGCCTTGGCATGACCTCGGCCCAGACCATGCGCTACGTCATCCTGCCCCAGGCCTTCAAACGGGTGCTGCCACCGCTCGCGGGTCAGTTCATCAACCTCATCAAGGACTCCTCTCTGGTCTCCGTCATCTCCATCACCGATCTCACCAAGGCGGGGCGCGAAGTGGTCAGCTCCACCTTCAGCCCGTTCGAGGTGTGGTTCACCGTGGCCCTGCTCTATCTGGTGCTGACCGGCACTCTCTCCTTCCTGGTGCGTCGTCTGGAGGTGAAATATGCGCGCAGCAACTGATCCCGTTATCAAGGCGCCATCGGTGTCGAAACGTTCTGCCATCACCGGCACTCCCTGTCCCTTCCCGGTGCGTCGTCTGGAGGTGAACTATGCGCGCTGCAACTGATCCCATCATCAAGGCGACCGGTGTAGAGAAGTTCTACGGCACTGAGGTGCACGCCCTGAAAAACGTCAGCACCCAGGTGGCCGAAGGGGAAGTGGTGGTGATCGTGGGGCCGAGCGGCTCGGGCAAGTCCACCTTCCTGCGCACCCTCAACCAGCTGGAGACCATCAACGATGGCAATATCGTGGTCGACGGCATCAGCCTCACCGAACCCGGGGATGTCAACAAGCTGCGGGAAGAGGTGGGCATGGTGTTCCAGTCCTTCAACCTCTTCCCTCACCTGACGGTGCTGGACAACATCACCCTGGCCCCTCAGAAGGTGAGAGGGCTCTCTCGCCAGGAGGCAGAGGAGCGAGCCAAGGCCCTGCTGCTCAAGGTCGGTCTCTCCAACAAGGCCCAGAGCTACCCCTCCCAGCTCTCCGGCGGCCAGCAGCAGCGGGTGGCCATCGCCCGGGCGCTCGCCATGCAGCCGCGCATCATGCTGTTTGACGAGCCCACCAGCGCCCTCGACCCCGAAATGGTGGGAGAGGTGCTGGACGTCATGAAGGGGTTGGCCCGCGAAGGGATGACCATGGTGGTGGTGACTCACGAGATGGGCTTTGCCCGGGAAGTGGCGGACAGGGTGCTCTTCATGGAGAGCGGCGAGCTGCTGGTGGACGAGAAACCCGCCGACTTCTTCGACAATCCACCCTCCCCGCGCCTGCGCCAGTTCCTGAGCCAGGTGCTATAACCCGCGATGCACCAACACGAAGAGGGAGCCCATGGCTCCCTCTTCTATGCTTGCCTTCTTCACCCCCCAGATCATCTCCCTGGCGCATTCCTTTTCGCAGCCTTTTGCCATCGGGTTGTCACCACGCCAACGAGCAAGGATGTTAATGAAATTTTAAATTCATCCGGTATGCTGACATCCAACTGGTCCAACCGGATGGCTCACATGGATGTGCAACTGCTCCTGCTCTACCTCTCGCCCCTCTTTCTGGTTTTCATCGGCTGGGAGATGCTCTACCTGCGAAAACACGGCGCCGCCTATCCCACGGCGGGCTACCAGTGGAAGGATCTCTTCGCCAATGCCACCCTGGCACTGATGCATCAGGGGGGCGATGCCCTGGCCGCCATTGCCATCGCCTATTTCTATGACACCCTCTGGGGCTGGCGATTATTCGATATCGAGCTGAACCTCTGGAGCCTCTTGCTGCTCTTTCTGTTGCAGGATCTCTGCTACTGGCTGTTCCACTTCGCGAGCCACCATGTGCGCTGGCTCTGGGCCTCCCACGTGGTGCACCACAGCTCGGAGCGGCTCAACCTCTCCACCGCCTTTCGCCAGAGCCTGATGTACCCGGTCTCCGGCATGTGGCTGTTCTGGATCCCCATGATCCTCATCGGCTTCCCCCCCGAGGCGGTGGTGGCCACCGTGCTCTTGAGCCTGGGTTTTCAGTTCTTCGTCCACACCCAGGTGGTGGGCAAGCTGGGCAAACTTGAATGGATCTTCAACACCCCGTCCCACCACAGGGTGCACCACGCCAGCAATGCCAGATACATCGATCGCAACTTCGCCGGCGTGCTCATCATCTGGGACCGGCTGTTTGGCACCTTCGTGGAAGAAGACTTGGGCGAGCCGTGCCGTTTCGGCATCACCAAGCCAATTCACAGCTTCAACCCCCTCACACTCACCTTCCACGAGTGGCGCGACATGCTGCAAGAGGCCCGGGGCCTCCCATGGCGGCAAAAGCTCGCCGTGCTGTTTGGCAAACCGGCGGGCCCCACCAGCGGTTGACCCACCGACCAGGATAAAAAAGAGCGCCCAGGGGCGCTCTTTTTCATGACAGGGACAACCCCCGGGTCAGACGTGAACGAAGGACCAGACGGCGGGGATCAGGCTCAGCAGCGTCACCCCGGCCAGCAGCCGTTCGCGCCCGCTGAGCCGCTGTTCGGCGCCGAGCTGGCGACGGCTGTAGAGAAACAGCAGCAGACCCGGCCCGTAGAGCAGAAGCGACAGCAGCAGGTACTCCACCCCGGCGGCGTAGAGCAGCCAGAAACCATAACCGCTCGACACCAGCGCCACCACCCGCATCAGGCCGCGGCCCTGCCCCCCCTTGCCACTGAAGACCAGCTTGAGCAGGAAGAGGCCGATGAGCAGGTAGGGCACCAGGATCATGGAGGTGGAGATGAGCAGCAGGTTGGTATACCCCTTGCCAAGCAGCCATACCAGCAGCAAGCAGCCCTGCACGGTCAGGCTGGTGAGCCAGAGCGAGGCGATGGGGGTGCCGTTGCGGTTCTCGCGCCGGAAGATGGCCGGGAAGGCCCCGTGACGCGCCGCGCTGAACGGCACCTCGGCCGAGAAGAGGGTCCAGCTCACGTAGGAGGCGAGCACCGACACGATGAGGCCGGCGCTGATGAGCAGCTTGCCCCAGGAACCCGTCATCTGGGCCATCAATCCCGCCATGGAGGGATTGGGCAGGGCCGCAAGCTCCGGGCGGCTCAATATTCCGAGCGCCAGCACCGAGATGAGCACATAGAGCAGCAGCGCCAGCACCACGCCGAGCACGGTGGCGGTGCCCACGTCCCGCTTGTTTCTCGCCCGGGCCGAGAGCACCGCTGCCCCTTCGATGCCGGTGAAGACCCAGAGGGTGATGAGCATGGTGTTGCGCACCTGCTCGGAGACCGGTACCGCCAGGGTGCTGCCCTCCTGATCCGCCGCAAAGGTGACCGGATCGAACCAGTAGCAGGCGAACAGGATGAACAGCAGCAGCGGCAGGCTCTTGGCCAGGGTCGCCACCAGATTGAACAGGGCCGCCTGCTGCACGCCTCGGGCCACCAGCAGGTGCACCGCCCAGAGGATGCAGGACTCGCCGACAAAAGCTGCCAATGTGTTGCCCTCGCCAAACCAGACCCGCTCCGGCGTGTCGACGAAGCTGCCCAGCGCCGCGAAGGCGATCACCAGATACCCCACCACGCCGATGGTGGCACAGAGCCAGTATCCCCAGGCGGAGAAGAACCCCACCAGCTCGCCAAAGCCGGCTCGGGCATAGCTGTAGATGCCGCCGTCGAGCTCGGGTTTGAGCCGCGACAGGTAAAGGAAGCTCATGGCCAGCGCCAGTATGCCGACCCCGGTGACGGCCCAGCCGATCAGCACGGCGCGGGCGCCCGCCACATCGGCCATGTTCTGGGGCAGGCTGAAGATGCCGGCCCCCACCATGGAGCTGAACACCAGCGCAGTGAGGGACCAGAGCCCGATCTTGCTCTCTTTCATGGGCGCTCCTTAACGCAGCCGGCTGGCCAGCGCCTCGATGTGTTCCGGACCGATGCCGCAGCAGCCGCCGATGAGGTTTGCCCCGGCTCTGCGCCAGCGCTCGGCCCAGCCGAGGTAATCCAGCGGCCCCAGATCGCCGCGGATCTCGTCCAGACCGTCATTGGCAGTCGCCTCGCCTCCTTGGGCTGGGGCGGGAAGGCGTTGGCATAGGCGCCGAGGCGAACGTCGGTGCGCCCCTGAACCTGCAACGCGGCGACGGCCACCTTGAGCGCCCCTTCAATCACCTCGGGCTGGCAGCAGTTGAACAGGATGGCATCCACCCCGGCCGACGCCAACGCGGTCACGGCATCCGCCACCCGCTCGCCGGAGCGCAGGGTGGGCTCGCTGCCCGGCGCTTCGTCTTCCAGAGTAAAGGAGACCCAGAACGGCTTGCCGTCCTCGGGCAGCAGGGCCTTGAGGGCCAGGGGCTCGGCGATGAGGCTCATGGTCTCCGCCAGCCAGAGATCCACATGGGGTGACAGGGCACGGATAAGCGGTGTCGCCAGCTCGCTCACCCGCTCGGCCTGATAGAGGTCCGCACGATAGGAGCCAAAGAGCGGCGGCAAGGAGCCGGCCACCTTGACGGCTCCCCCCTGCTCGTCGGCCACGTCTCGGGCCAGTTGCCCGGCCAGAGCTGCAAGTGCCTCCCCTTGGGCGGCAAAGCGCGCCTCGCCGATGTGGAAGGGCACCAGGGCATAGCTGTTGGTAGTAATCACCCGGGCACCGCTCGTCGCATAGGCCTGGTGTACCTCGCGCACCGTCTCGGGCGCTTCCATCAACGCCAGCGCCGACCACTCCGGTTGACGGAACGGCGCACCACGCCGCGCCAGTTCACGGCCCATACCGCCATCGAGTACCCACAAATCCTGCTTGTCCATCTCTGTCTCTCTGCGTCTCCCCGCCATGACGGGTGTTTATTGTGTGAAACCACATTAAGCCATCAAAACATCTAGACGGCTAGAAATCCCAAATATCATGACCCAAAGTAGAACAAGAGGCAATCGGGGGCTACGAACAAATCCGGGCAAGCTCAGGATGATGGCGGCAAAGGGAGATCTCCCCGGCACAGGCATCACCTGGGCAGGCACTGAAACGACAAGAGGCCACCCCGGGGGGTGGCCTCTTGTGAAACAGGGGATCAAGGCGGGCATAGCCGCCGATAACCAGGGGCTCAGCGCCCGGCCAGCACCCGCTTGGTCTGCTTGACCCAGTCGGAGACCCGGCCCTGCTGGGGATAGCCCTGCCAGATCTGCTCCCACTGGGCGGGGCTGAGGGGGCGGCCCAGCCGACGCTGCACCCCGGCATAGAGGTAGTCGTGGGCCGTGGTGCGTGCCTGGGCCGAGGTGAGGAACTTGGCAACAGGGTCGGTGAGACGCACGTCCCGCATGCCGAGCAGCGGATAGTCGCTGTGCACCGCCGCCAGCATGGTCTCGCGCATGGCGGATTCGATGTAACCCCGGGCAAACAGGGCGGTGACCGATTCAAGCGACCCTTGATCCGGGCCGTGATACTCCTCGTCGAACACCGGGCTGGGCTCTGCCACGGCGCTTTGCACCACCGCATCGGGATCCTGCTGCGGGACCACCACGGCAGGCTCGGGGGTAACGGGTTTGACAGGCGTCACCGGCTTGCGCGGTGCGCTCTGGCTGCAGGCACCCAGTGCTAGGGCGAGCGCCACACAGGCCAGCGCACGGGAATGAGTCTTCATCTTCATGATTGCTAACGAACTCCTTTAGGATTCCTGAGCGGGCTTCTCATTGCTCGCAGGTTCTACCCGGGTGACCAGCAACTGGTCAATCTTGTAACTGTCGATGTCCACCACTTCGAACTTGTAACCGGCATATTTGACCGAGTCGGTGCGCTTGGGGATCTTGCGCAGCATGTACATGATGAAACCGGCGATGGTCTCGTAGTTCTGGTTTTCCGGGAACTCCTCGATGTCGAAGGCGCGCATCACGTCGGAGATGGGGGTCACCCCGTCCACCAGCCAGGAGTTCTCGTCCCGCTGGACGATCTGCTCTTCCACCACGTGGGTGGCCCACTCCCCCATGACGGTGCTCATCAGGTCGTTCATGGTGACAATGCCCACCACCAGGGCGTATTCGTTCATCACCACCGCAAAATCGCCACGATGGTTCTTGAAGTACTCCATTGCCTCGTAGAGGTTGAGGGTGTCGGGAATGATGATGACGTTCTGAACCAGGGAGCCGCTGTTGAGATCGATGCTCTGGCCGCTGATGACGCGGATCAGCAGCTCCTTGGCATCCACGAACCCCTTGATGCTGTCGAGGTTGTGGTCGCACACCAGGAACTTGTTGTGGGGGTGCTCGGCGATCTTCGCCTTGATGCTCTCCTCCCCCTCTTGCAGGGTGAAGTAGATGAGGCTCTCGCGCGCCGTCATGGCGGAAGTGACACCCAAGGACTGGAGCTCGAACACGTTCTCAATGAGCTGGTGCTCCTCGCGCTGGATGACACCGGCTTCGGCACCTGCATCCATCACCGCATAAATATCGTCGGAGGTGATCTCGTCGTTGCGCACCATGGAGATGCGCATCAGCCGGAACAGGCCGTTGGCCATGCCGTTGAACAGCCACACCAGCGGCATCAGCAAGGTGACGCACAGCATCATGGGACGCACCACCACCACGGCGATCCGCTCGGGCATGGTCATGGCGAGGCGCTTGGGCATCAGGTCCGCTATCAGGATGAACATGCCGGTGACGAAGACGAACGAGGCCGCAGAGCTAATCTGGCCGAGCCAGGGCCCCTGGTAGAAGCCGGCAATCAGCTCTCTGATGGCGGGATTGAGGGCGGATTCCCCCAGGATACCGCCGAGGATGGCGACGGTATTGAGGCCTATCTGCACCACGGTAAAGAAGTTGCCCGGCTGGGCCTGCAATGCCAGCACCTTCTCGGCGTGGCGGTTGCCCTCGTCGGCCATCACCTGCAACTTGATCTTGCGGGAGGCGGCAAGGGAGATCTCGGAGAGTGAGAAGAACACGCTGCCGGCGACCAGCAGCATCAGAAAGAACAAACTATCGGCAAAACTCATGATTAACCTATTGCTACAGCCGCCTTAGCACAAGACGGCAAACTGGGCCCGGGAAACCGGACCGTGACTCCATCCGGGACTCACACAGGGGCCATATTCTAGCAGAAAAGCGCCCGCTGGGTGGCGTTATCTTGAACTGCCGTGCCATGCAATGAAAAAGGCGCTCAAAGCGCCTTTTTATTCAATCAAGGCTGGATTCCCGTCGTGCAGCCGCGACGGAGTCTCCACCCAAGGAGCCCCATCAGCCCTTGCCCAGCAGATCGCTCAGGTCATCGGCCTTGGTGTGACGCACATCCTTGCCCTTGACGTAGTAGACGATGTACTCGCAGATGTGCTGGCAGCGATCACCGACCCGCTCGATGGCCCGTGCCGCCCACAAGACGTTCAGCACCTGGGGGATGGTGCGCGGATCTTCCATCATGTAGGTCATCAGCTCGCGGATGATGGACTCGTACTCCCGATCCACCTTGTCATCTTCCTTGTAGACCGCCAGGGCGGCATCCAGATCCATGCGGGCGAAGGCGTCGAGCACGTCGTGGAGCATCTTGATGGTGCGACGCCCCATGTTCTCCAGCGACACCAGCGGTGGCTGGGGCTTGTTGGCGTTGTCGGTCAGCATGCGGGCAATCTTGTCCGCCACGTCGCCGATCCGCTCCAGATCCGTGATGGTCTTGATGATGGCCATCACCAGCCGCAGGTCGGACGCGGTGGGCTGACGCTTGGCGATGATGCGGGTGCACTCCTCGTCGATCGCCACTTCCATGGCGTTGACCTTGTGGTCGTTGGCCACGATCTTGCGCGCCGCATCCAGATCCTGGCCATGGATGGCGGCGATGGCGTCGGTGAGTTGCTTCTCCACCAGCCCCCCCATCACCAGTACCTGATTGCGCACGCTCTCAAGCTCGGCATTGAACTGACCGGAGATGTGTTTGTTGAGGTTCATATTGTCCATACCAGTAATCCTTGTTGCTCCGATTATGCCTTAGCCGTTGAACTGACTGCCAATCTGTTTGTTGATGCCCATCTTGTTCATCTCAATCACCCTTGTTGCACCAACATGCCTTAGCCGTTGAACTGACTGCCAATCTGCTTGTTGATGCTCATCTTGCTCATCTCAATCACCGGCATCCCTTAGCCGTAACGACCGGTAATGTAGTCTTCGGTCTTCTTCTTGGCCGGGGTGGTGAAGATAGTGTTGGTATTCGAGTACTCGATGAGTTCCCCCATGTACATGAACGCGGTCTGATCCGAGACCCGCGCCGCCTGCTGCATGTTGTGGGTCACGATCACCACGGTGAACTGGCTCTTGAGCTCGTTGATGAGCTCCTCGATGGTGAGGGTGGAGATGGGGTCCAGCGCCGAGGTCGGTTCATCGAGCAGCAGCACTTCCGGCTCGATGGCGATGGCACGGGCAATCACCAGACGCTGCTGCTGACCACCGGAGAGGCCGAAGGCGTTGTCGTGCAGACGATCCTTCACCTCCTCCCACAGGGCGGCACCGCGCAGGGAACGCTCGGCGGCCTCGTCCAGAGTACGGCGGTCGTTGATGCCCTGCAGGCGCAGGCCGTAGACCACGTTCTCGAAGATGGACTTGGGGAAGGGGTTGGGGCGCTGGAACACCATGCCCACCTGGCGGCGAAGGGCGGAGACATCCACGCTCTTGTCATAGATGTTGTGGCCGTGCAGCTGGATCTCCCCCTCGATGCGGCAGATCTCCACCAGATCGTTCATCCGGTTGATGCAGCGCAGCAAAGTGGACTTGCCGCAACCGGACGGGCCGATGAAGGCGGTTACCTGACCCCTGGGGATCTTCATGTTGACGTTGAACAGCGCCTGCTTGTTGCCGTAGTACAGGTTGAGATCCTTCACCTCCAGCGCAGTCTGCTCCGGGGTCAGCTTGAGCAGGTCGGTGGCGGTGTGCGGGGCCGAACTCGGTGTTACGTTGATCATCTGTTTACCTCAAATTCTCTTGGTGGCAGCGGGCAAACGTCTTGCCCGCTGCCGGAATATCTGGTTGGCAGGGAAGACCCCTGCCCGTCTCTGTAATGGCTGGATTAATGTTCCAGCGACCGGAATTTCTCGCGCAGGTGGTTACGAATACCGATCGCCGTCAGGTTGAGGCCGACGATCACCGTCACCAGCAGGAAGGAGGTGGCGTAGACCAGAGGACGCGCCGCCTCGACGTTCGGGCTCTGGAAGCCCACGTCATAGATGTGGAAGCCCAGGTGCATGAACTTGCGCTCCACGTGCAGGTACGGGAAGTTGCCGTCCATCGGCAACGTGGGAGCAAGCTTCACCACCCCCACCAGCATCAGCGGCGCCACCTCGCCCGCCGCACGGGCGATGGCCAGGATAAGGCCGGTCATGATGGCCGGGCTTGCCATGGGCAGCACGATGCGCCACAGGGTCTCGGCCTGGGTGGCACCCAGCGCCAGCGAACCCTGGCGAATGGTGCTCGGGATCCGGGCCAGCCCCTCTTCGGTGGAGACGATCACCACCGGCAGGGTCAGAATGGCCAGGGTCAGAGCAGACCAGATGACACCTGGGGAGCCGAAGGTCGGGCTCGGCAGCGCTTCCGGGTAGAAGAGGCGGTCGATGCTGCCCCCCAGGGTGTAGACGAAGAAGCCCAAACCAAACACGCCGTAGACGATGGAGGGCACCCCCGCCAGGTTGATCACCGCGATGCGGATGATTTTGGTCAGGCTGTTCTTGCCCGCGTACTCGTGCAGGTAGACTGCCGCCACCACTCCGAGCGGGGTCACGATGATGGCCATCAGGATCACCATGAAGACGGTGCCGAAGATGGCCGGGAAGACGCCGCCCTCGGTGTTCGCCTCCCGGGGGTCATCGGAGACGAACTTGCCAATCTGGTGGAACCAGTGACCCACCTTGGCCATCAGGCTCATGTCGTTGGGCCAGACCACATCCAGCACCCGGGACATGGGCATGGTCACCAGCTCGCCGCGCATGTCCTTGACAGTGATGCTGTCTCTGTCCGCCTGGGTACGCAGGGAGAAGAGCTCTTTCTCCAGCACCTGGTAACGGTCGTTGAGCGCCTGACGCTCGCTCGCCAGCTCGGCTTTAAGCTGATCGGTCAGCTTGTCATCCAGCTCGGCCTTGCGCTCTTTCAGGCGCAGGCGCTCCAGTTGGTAGTTGATGCTGCCGATGGCCCCTTTTTGCAGGTCGTTGGCTTGGCTTGAGAGGCCGTTGGCACGGGCCAGCACCCGCTGCAAGGCGGGATGCAGATCCGTGGTCAGCTCCTGGCCATCTTCCTTCACCGAGGTGATGTAACCATAGAAGTTGCCGTTGGTGGCGCGTTCCACCATGGCGAGCTCCGCCGGCTGGGTGCGCGATTTGATATCGGTCTCCAGCACCCAGCGAAAATCGAGGTCCACGAACTCCCGGTTGCCGGTCTTGACCAGATAACGGGTAATCTCTTCGCGATCCTCCCCTTCCAGCGCCTGGCCTGCGGCGCGCAGGCGCTCCACCGGCACCAGCTCCCGGTCGTTGATCTCGCCAATCAGGACGCTCTTGTTGCCGCTTGCATCTTCAAGTTGCCACTCATAGATGGGATGGGGCCAGAAATAGACCAGACCACGCCAGCCAATCAGCAACAACAGACCCAGTACGGCCACCAGACTCAGGCTGACGGCGCCCCCCGTCATCCAGATCCAGGGGGCCCCCGATTTAAACCACTTACCCATTGTCGATTCCTTAGTCCTTACAGAGAGCTGTACTTTTCACGCAACCGCTGGCGAACGAATTCGGCCAGGGTATTGAACAAGAAGGTGAACACAAACAGCACGAAGGCGGCGAGGAAGAGCACCCGATAGTGGGAGCTGCCCACTTCCGATTCCGGCATCTCCACCGCGATGTTCGCCGCCAGGGTCCGCAGCCCCTGGAACATGGAAAAGTCCATGATGGGGGTGTTGCCGGTGGCCATCAGCACGATCATGGTCTCGCCCACGGCGCGGCCAAGGCCCATCATCACCGCCGAGAAGATGCCCGGACTCGCGGTGAGGATCACCACCCGGCTCAGGGTCTGCCACGGGGTCGCCCCCAGCGCAAGCGAGCCCTGGGTCAGGTGCTTGGGCACCGAGAAGACCGCGTCTTCGGCGATGGAGAAGATGGTGGGGATGACCGCAAAGCCCATGGCGATACCGACCACCAGTGAGTTGCGCTGGTCAAACTTGATGCCCATGTCGTGGGTCAGCCAGATGCGCGAATCACCGTGCATGAAGGCGTTCTCGATGATGGGACTCAAGGCGAAGGCGCCCCATCCGATGAACAGCAGCACAGGGATAAGCAGAATGGCGTGCCAGCCTTCCGGCAGCCAGGTGCGGCCGCGCTCCGGCAGATAGTTCCACACCAGGGCGGTGAGCAGCATGCCCATGGGCAGCAGGATCAGCAGCAGGATCACCCCGGGCAGGGCCCCTTCGATGATGGGAGCGAGCCACAGACCCGCCAGGAAGCCGAGGATGACGGTCGGCAGCGCCGCCATGATCTCCACCGTCGGCTTGACGTATTTGCGCAGCCCCGCCGACATGAAGTAGGCGGTATAGATGGCGCCGGCGACACCCAGGGGCACCGCGAACACCATGGCATAGAAGGAGGCTTTCAAGGTACCGAACACCAGGGGCACCAGGCTCAGCTTGGCTTCGAAGTCGTTGCTGGCGGAGGTGGACTGCCACACGTACTGGGGCTCGGGATAGCCTTCATACCACACCTGTTGCCAGAGGGCAGACCAGGTTACCTCGGGGTGATCGTTCTCGACGTCAAAGACCTTGAAGTCATCCCCCTGCTGGGTCAACAGCAGGTTGTGACGAGGAGAGATGGCAACGGCAGCCAGGTTGCCCCCGTCAATCTTCTCGCCAAGCAGCTTGGCTTCGCCGGTGGCATGGAAGAAGTTGATGGTTCCGTCGCTGCCTGCGCTGATGAAGCCCTTGCGAAAGTGCTCGGGAGTCAGCAGGGCGACCGGCGCGTCACCCTTGAAGTCACGGATCTGGGTGAACTGGCGCTTGCCATCCTTTGCCACCTCGAACCACTGGGAGATGACGCCGTTGTCGTTGCCCACCAGCAGGGAGGACGCACCGGAGAGCAGGGCCACCTGAGTCACGCTGGCATTGGGGGCGTTGATCTCCATGACATTGCGCAGGGAGATGTCGCTCAGGTTGTGGATGTCATAGACCGACAGGCGGTTGCCCTCGCGCACGAACAACAGACGCAGGTTCGGGGTCAGCAGCATCTGGTCAACATGGCGTGGCAGAGACGGAATGGTGTAGGTCTGGTTGCTCCACTCGATTTCGCCGGAGAGGAAGTTCTCCTCGCCGCTCATCACCATCAGCACACCACGACCATCTTCGGTCACGGCCGCGGTGGCCATCTTGTCCTTGGTCGCCTCGAAGACCATGCGCGTCAGTGCCTTGCCCTGGGGATCGATCACCACGGGGGTCTCGCCGAAGGGATATTGCAGGCTGGGCTCGATGACGCGCACGTCATTGGGATAGGAGATCTTGAAATAGGGTTGCACCACCTGAGCCTTGCCGTCGGCAAACCCATAGGCGATGAGTTTCTGGCCCGGCGCAGGCGGCGCGACCGCCGTGATCTCGCCGTTCACCTGTGCCTCGCCAATCACCTGTCCGGTCTTGATCTTGCCATCCGGTTGCACGGCAAAGAATTTGACCTTCCCCTGGTCGCTGAAGCGGTAACCTATCTCGTTTTGCTCCTCGACCCCGAGCCAGGCGGTCTTGCCCTTGATGGGCAGGGTGAAGGAAGCGGTGCTCTCTATGCTGGCGCCATTGAAGATGGGCTTCACCACATAAAGCAGGTAGAAGAAGATGAGCAACAGCGCCACCAGCACCAGGGCTCCCCCTGTGGTGACGCCATATTTGGCCAATTTATCCTTGATCCGGCGTTTTCGACTGCCCGCCATGACCAGATTTAACGATTCCGATGACATGCAAGACCTCAATGTGAGCTAGGCTTGGCGGAATTATATGGTGGATGCATGACAGTTTTGTTACATCAACAGCGGCAAAGAGCGCGGGCTTCATCGCAGGGGTGGCAGTTGATATTCGGTGGGAAGCAGGCAGCCGGTCTGGCAGTGAAATAAAAGCAAACGGGGCCATCAGGCCCCGCTGTCATCTTGAGGAAGCGCCTCTTTCGCGGCGAGTCTGGCCGCCTTCTTCTCGGCGCGGCGCCGTTTGAAGAAATCCGACAGCTGGGCCGAGCAGGCGTCGGCGAGCACCTCCCCCGTCAGTGCCACCTGGTGGTTGTGGCGGGGATCCAGCAGGATATCGAACACAGACCCTGCCGCCCCCGTCTTCAAATCCCGGGCACCATAGACCACCCGCTTGACCCGGCTGTGGATGAGGGCGCCGGCACACATGCAGCAGGGCTCCAGCGTCACATAGAGGGTGGTGTCGAGCAGGCGATAGTTTTCAAGCTGCTTGCCCGCTTCCCGAAGCGCCATCACCTCGGCATGGGCACAGGCGTCGTGCTCGCTGATGGAGCGATTCCACCCCTCTGCCACTACCTTGTCCCCCAGCACCAGCACGGCGCCCACCGGGATCTCGCCTATCCCCTCTGCCCTGGCTGCCAGGGCCATGGCATGGCGCATCCAGCGTTCGTCCTCCTCGCGCTGGCTGATCTGTGCTGCAACTTCAGATGGTTTCACGCCCTGATCCTCTCGTCGATATGATGTCGGCTTGCCTGGCCCCTGCACGGCATCGGCCGCGTACTCCCGGATTGCTGCGTCCCGGCCCTGGGCACACCGGGCCCCTTCCCCCTCGCGCTGGCCGGTAGCCGGTAGCCCACGGCAGAAGATGCTGTCAATGAAAGAGAGGCCAAAGGCCCCGGCGACATAAGAACGCCCCGAGTCGGGTGTTCGCCACCCTGTGCCCGCCTAAGGGGGCGGCGATTATGCCAAAACTCCGGCCAGGGCCCAAGTTGCATCTTGGCTGAACAATAAAGAAGCAGTCGGCATCTCCCTGATAAAAAAGGAGTTGCGCCCGCCAAATCATCCGATTAGACTTCCTTCCCGTCAGCCGAGCTGACTCCGTCGGTGTGTAGCGCAGCCAGGTAGCGCATCTGCATGGGGTGTAGAGGGTCGGAGGTTCGAATCCTCTCACACCGACCATATTCCCCGAAAATAGCCCAGTCAAACGACTGGGCTATTTTTTTGCCTGCACGCCCGACGCTTGCCTCTTTTTCCTCTCGCCTCCCCCGTTCATCGGGTCGCCACTTTTTATTGGCATGAATTTTATACAGAACCACTTGAAGCTTTCATAAAGTGCCGCTAGGATACGCAACTTTTCCGCCGGCCATAAAAACAGGGAGGTGGACACTAGGGTGATGGAATCACCGACCGGCTTGCAATCAATGAGGCAAGCATCCATGACCCAAGCTGTTGACTCCCAGCCCGTTCAGCCCCTGATCTCCCCCACCCCCTCCGAGCTCGATTCCGCAGAGCACGGGTTTGGCAGTTCAGTGCACCTCGATGTGATCGATCTCGCCGCCCCGGATGAAGATTACTGAGACGAGCCCGTGCCATAGTGCGGTTCAAGACGCCGGTTTTGCTGTCCGGCACCGCCCTTGACCCCGGCCAACAGACCGCCACCGCAAATAACGACAAAATGCTAGTTTTTCTTCAAAAATCAGTTTAATTGACCATCTTCTGCGCCCAACCTCCCTCTCCTTCATGGACACGCCTTGATACAAACCTACGTTATTGCTCGTCATTTCCCTCTCTCCTGTTCGCCTTCGCAATTTTGACCCAATCTGACATTTTAGTTTTAAACACCAGTTCACTACCCGGTCACTTCATAGCCCTCATGCAGGCTGGATTGAACGAAGGCATTTCATACAGCTGTTTTTGCAAAGCTTGGAGTAATGTCGGGATTTGTTTTTGCATTTGTAATTTTATTACGTAATTAGTTACATTTTTAACCCATCCCCTCTACCGAAATCCTCCCCCCTGCCGCCCCGGCGACCCAAGAGCATAACCATCTGCAAAGAGCTTTTACACTAATCACATAAATCCATTTAAAACAGCATCTTAACTATCATCAAAAAACACCCGTTTTAAAAATCAAGTTGACGAATCCGCCATTCTTTTGCACCTTATGAATCGTGTTACCCCGCTGTTACGGGGAGTTTGAAAGAAAGGGATATAGACGTTAGTCGTAGTTAATAAATTCAAAATGTAACTTTTGGAGGAGTACCCACTATGTCGGCACCGGCCCAGACCATCAGCAGCACCCGCCTGCACATTCAAGGCGAGATGCTTCCCGATTACGCGCAGATCCTGACGCCGGATGCGGTGGCCCTGGTGTCCGAACTGGTGGAACGTTTCGCTCCCCAACGCAATGAGCTGCTGAAGCAGCGAGTCGCACGCCAGGCCCGTATCGATGGCGGCGAGTTGCCGGACTTCCTGCCAGAGACCGCCCATATTCGCGATGGTGAGTGGACGGTGCGCGGCATTCCCGCCGATCTGCAGGACCGCCGTGTGGAGATCACCGGCCCGGTCGAGCGCAAAATGGTGATCAATGCCCTCAACGCCAACGTCAAGGTCTTCATGGCCGACTTCGAGGACTCCCTGGCCCCGGCATGGAACAAGGTGATCGAGGGCCAGATCAACCTGCGCGATGCGGTCAACGGCACCATTGCCTACCAGAGCCCGGAGGGGAAGGCCTATACCCTGAATCCCAACCCGGCCGTGCTCATCTGCCGGGTTCGCGGTCTGCATCTGCCGGAGAAGCACGTCACCTTTGATGGTGCCCCCATTCCCGGCGGCCTGTTCGACTTCGCCCTCTATTTCCTGCACAACCACAAGGCGTTGCTGGCCAAGGGCTCCGGTCCCTACTTCTACGTACCCAAGCTGCAGAGCCATCTGGAAGGGCGCTGGTGGAGCGAGGTGTTCGCCTGGACCGAGGACAAATTCGGTCTGCCCCGCGGTACCATCAAGGCCACCGTGCTCATCGAAACCCTGCCGGCGGTATTCGAGATGGACGAGCTGCTCTATCAGATGAAGGATCACATCGTCGCCCTCAACTGCGGTCGCTGGGACTACATCTTCAGCTATATCAAGACCTTGAAAAACCACCCGGATCGCGTCCTGCCGGATCGTCAGGTGGTGACCATGGACAAGCCGTTCCTCTCTGCCTATTCGCAACTCCTTATCAAGACCTGCCACAAACGCGGCGCGCTGGCGATGGGGGGCATGGCCGCCTTTATCCCGGCCAAGGATCCGGCAGTGAACGCCGAAGTCTTCGCCAAGGTGAAGGCGGACAAGGAGCGTGAAGCGAACAACGGCCACGACGGCACCTGGGTCGCCCACCCCGGCCTCGCCGATACCGCCATGGCGGTGTTCAACGCCACCATTCCGGTGGGTGCCCAGAACCAGATCGGCGTGCTGCGCGAGCAGGATGCCCCCATCACGGCCGCCGACCTGCTGGCCCCCTGTGAGGGTGATCGCACCGAGGCGGGCATGCGCACCAATATCCGCGTCGCCCTGCAATACCTGGAAGCCTGGATCAACGGCAATGGCTGCGTGCCCATCTACGGACTGATGGAAGATGCCGCCACCGCCGAGATCTCCCGCACCTCCATCTGGCAGTGGATCCGCCACGGCAAGACCCTCTCCAACGGTCAGGCAGTGACCAAGGCGCTGTTCCGCCAGATGCTGGCCGAGGAGCAGGAGGTGGTCAGAGGCGAAGTGGGCGAGGCCCGCTGGCAATCGGGCCGTTTCGCCGAGGCAAGCGCCCTGATGGACGAGATCACCTGCGCCGACACACTCATCGATTTTCTGACGCTGCCCGGCTACGAGCGGCTGTGAGACCCGGGCCGGTAACGGCCCCCATAACAAGTCAATGGAAACGTGAAATCAATGAAAGAGGGAACTGATATGGCACTGACCCGTGAGCAACAGATCCAGGCTATCGAGAAAGACTGGGCAGAAAACCCCCGCTGGAAAGGGATCAAGCGCGGCTACAGCGCCGAGGACGTGGTGAACCTGCGTGGCAGCCTGCAGCCGACACACACTCTGGCCCAACGCGGCGCCGACAAACTGTGGGAGCTGATCCACGGCGGCGCCAAGAAAGGCTATGTAAACTGCCTCGGCGCCCTGACCGGCGGCCAGGCGGTGCAGCAGGCCAAGGCCGGCATCGAAGCCATCTATCTCTCCGGCTGGCAGGTGGCGGCGGACAACAACCTCTCCTCCACCATGTACCCGGATCAGTCCCTCTACCCGGCCAACTCCGTCCCCTCCGTGGTGGAGCGCATCAACAACTCCTTCGCCCGGGCCGACCAGATCCAGTGGGCCAACAAAGTTGGACCAGAGGACAAGGGCTTCATCGACTATTTCCTGCCCATAGTAGCGGATGCGGAAGCCGGTTTCGGCGGCGTGCTGAACGCCTTCGAGCTGATGAAGGGGATGATTGAAGCGGGCGCCGCCGGCGTACACTTCGAAGATCAGCTCGCGTCCGTGAAAAAATGCGGCCACATGGGCGGCAAGGTACTGGTCCCGAGCCAGGAAGCGGTGCAAAAGCTTATCGCAGCCCGCCTCGCGGCAGATGTCTGCGGTACCACCACCCTGGTCATCGCCCGCACCGACGCCAACGCAGCGGATCTGCTGACCACGGATGCCGATCCCTACGATGCCGGCTTCCTGACCGGTGAGCGCACCAGCGAGGGCTTCTACAAGGTGCAGGCCGGCATCGAGCAGGCCATCTCCCGCGGCCTGGCCTACGCCCCTTACGCCGACATGGTGTGGTGCGAGACCGCCAAGCCCGATCTGGACGAGGCGCGCAAATTTGCCGAGGCCATCAAGGCCCAGTACCCGGACAAGATCCTGGCCTACAACTGCTCCCCGAGCTTCAACTGGAAGAAGAACCTGGACGATGCCACCATCGCCCGCTTCCAGCAGGAGCTCTCCGACATGGGCTACAAGTACCAGTTCATCACCCTGGCGGGTATCCACAACATGTGGTTCCACATGTACGAGCTGGCCTACCAGTACGCCCGTGGCGAGGGAATGAAGCACTATGTCGAGATGGTGCAGCAGCCGGAATTCGCCGCCGCCGAGCGGGGCTACACCTTCGTGGCGCACCAGCAGGAAGTGGGTACCGGTTACTTCGACAAGGTGACCACCGTCATTCAGGGCGGCCAGTCGTCGGTGACCGCGCTGACCGGCTCGACCGAAGAAGATCAGTTCCACTGATAGCTGTGTAATGCTCGCAAACAAACCCCGGCCAAGTCCCGGGGTTTGTCGTTATGAGGCTTAGAACCTATCCCAGTAGGCGTAATCGTTGAAGGCAGTTTGAACACGGACAGCGCGCAGAAACCGGAGCGTACTGTAGTACGTGAGGATTTCGAGCACTGCCCAGGTTCAAAATGGCGAATAAGATAGCCTATTGACATCCTCCCCCACCTTAGCGCTTCGCGTCACAGGAGGGGGATTCCCATTACTGGGTGATAGCTGCTCGCGCA
>NZ_JAPCIY010000048.1:0-8160 GCF_027707645.1 Aeromonas sp. QDB30
ATGGATTTAGGGACTCAGAATACTTTTTTCTGAAAATCAAGGCGGCCTTCCCCGGAAAGCCGCGATGAACCTTTTTTCATGGGGGCGAGGCGGGCAGAACGCGGGGAGGGAAGGGGGCAGGGCGCCGCCCGGCAAGCCTTGCCGCCAGGAGGGCGCGCCGTTACAATCAGCCCCCTTTTGTCCCGCCACAGGCACCGTCAGAGCCGCGTTCCATGAAGCCCATCCCCGATCACGCCGTCAACCGCCTGCGCATCTGGCGCAAGAGCGTCTCGACCCGACCCTTTCTTGCCCGTGGCGGCAGCGTGCCACGCTGCGATGCCTGCCAGCTGCGCCACGACTGGTGTGCCTGCGACTGGCGCCCGGCGCTCAAGGCCGAGGCCGGTTTCTGCCTCATGATGTATGACAGCGAGCCCATGAAGCCCTCCAACACCGGGCGCCTCATCGCCGACGTGCTGCCGGACTCCACCTGGGCCTTTCTCTGGTCGCGTACCGAACCCCATCCCGAGCTGCTGGCCCTGCTGGCGGATCCCGCCTGGCAGCCCTACGTGGTCTTTCCCGCCTGCGAGAAAGCGCCCGACCGCCTGACCGGCGAGGTGGTACTGGCCCCGGGCAAGAAGCCGCTGTTCATCCTGCTGGACGGCACCTGGCCCGAGGCGCGCAAGATGTTCAACAAGAGTCCCTATCTGGACAGCTTCCCGGTACTCGCCATCAAGCCGGATGCACTCTCTACCTACGGCATGCGCGTCGCCCACAGCGACGAGCACCTGTGCACCGCCGAGGTGGCCGCCTGCGTGCTGGAAGTGGCCGGGGAGCTACGGGCGGGGCAGGCGCTGCAGCTCTGGTTCAATCTCTTTAGCCGCCGCTACATGGCTGGCCGGGTGAGCCGTGCGCCCGGTGCGGATGAAGCGCCCCTGCTGGAGGGACTGGAGACCATCAAGGGCCAGAGCCGCGCTCTGGATTAATCCTCATCAGCAGCCGCTACATGGCTGGCCGGGTTAGCCGTGCACCCGGTGCTGATGAAGGGCCCCTGCTGGAGGGGCTGGAGGCCATCAAGGGCCAGAGCCGCGCTCTGGATTAATCCTCATCAGCAGCCGCTACATGGCTGGCCGGGTAAGCCGTGCGCCCGGTGCGGATGAAGCGCCCCTGCTACAGAGGCTGGCGGTTATCAAGGCGCAGGCCCTCTCGCGGGCTGATTGATGAAAATAAGGAATTAGTTGGCTGCCATTGTTTCGTTGGCTTCATGAGCCCGCCCTCGCTAGGATAGCGACCTGTTGACTCCTTCAGGCTCCAGGCCATGCCGGGCGCCGCCAATCACACGAGGTCTATGGATGGAACTGGAACTGCTCACCCTGGTCGCCCTGTTCGGGGTGGCCCTCATCGCCGGCTTTATCGATGCCATCGCCGGGGGCGGGGGACTCTTGACGGTGCCGGCCCTGCTGGCCACCGGCATGCCGCCGGCCCTGGTGCTTGGCACCAACAAGTTGCAGAGCAGTTTCGGTTCCTTCTCCGCCACCTGGTTTTATGCCCGCAAGGGGCTCCTTGAGTGGGCCATCATCTGGCCGGCGGTCATCTGCACCTTCATCGGGGCGGCCATCGGCACTCTGGCGGTGCAGACCATCGATGCCGCCATCCTGGAGCGGCTGCTCCCCTTCCTGCTGATGGCGTTTGCCTGCTACTTCTACTTCTCCCCCAGGGTGAGCGATGCGGAGAGCCAGCGTCGCCTCACTCCCATGGCGTTCGCCCTGCTGGTGGGCGGGGGCGTGGGCTTTTATGACGGCTTCTTCGGGCCGGGCACGGGGTCGTTTTTTGCCATCGGTTTCGTGGCCCTGGCGGGCTTTGGCATGGCGCGGGCCACCGCCCACACCAAGCTGCTCAACTTCACTTCCAACATCGCTTCCCTGCTCTTCTTCACCCTGGGGGGCAAGGTGGTGTGGAGCGTGGGGCTGTGCATGGCGCTGGGGCAGTTCATCGGGGCGCGCATGGGCTCCAAGCTGGTACTCAAGAAAGGGGTGAAGCTCATCAAGCCGCTGCTGGTGACCGTCTCCCTGGTGATGTCCGCCAAGCTGGTGTGGAGCCAGTACCCCGAGCTTTTTGCCTGGCTGGGCTGAGCCGGTACCCCCCATGACGAGGGCCCGATCGCAGATCGGGCCCTCTTGCGTTTCAGCCCTGTGCCGTCAGTTGCCGGAAATGGGCTTGCAGCGCCTGCACCAGGCGGGCAATGCGATCGCGCTTGAGGCTGTTTGGCCGATAGACCAGGTGGAGCGGGCGGCCCAGTCCCGGCAGGGGGCGTGCCTGTGTCCCCTGCTCACCCACCAGCGCCAGCAGGCCAGCGGGCAGGAGCACGGGGCCAATGCCTGCCTTGGCCAGCTCGATCAGCGCCAGGTAGGAATCGAGCTCCATGGCGGGGATAAGCCCGAGGGCGGCCAGGGGCTCGCGCAGATAGCGGTTGGAGGGGTTCTCCAGATCCATGGTCAGGATATTGCGCACCTTGCCCTGCATCCCCTTACTCACGTCGCCTTCAGTCAGTTGCTTGCTGGTCACAGTTTCTTGCAAGGCGCTCTGGTGATCCGGCTGCGCCGCCTCATCCAGAGCGTCCCCCACCAGATAGAAGGGCTCCTCCAGCAGCCGTTCGGCACACAGCCCATGGCCCGGCGGCAGGCGACCGGCGCAGATCCCGAGCAGGGCATCCCCGCCGCGCACCCGGGCCAGAATGACCGGGGTGTGGTGGGTAGAGAGGGCAATGTGGGGATCCCGTTCAAGGTAGGCGTGCATGAAGCGGGCGAGGTAGCCCGCCAGCAGGGTTTCGGAGCAGGCGATGGACAGAGGGGTCTGATCCGTGAGGATCTGGCTGTCCGCCAGCACCCCCTTCATTTCGGCGAGGCTCGGGGCTACCCGGGCGAGCAGTTCACGGGCCTGGGGAGTGAGGCGGATATGACGGCCATCCGGCTCGATGAGCTTCTTGCCAAGGCGCTGCTCCAGCTGGGCGATGCGCTTGCTGACCGCCGACTGACTGATATAGAGGCGGCTTGCAACCTTGGCCATGGTGCCCTCGCTTGCCAGCAGGCAGAGTGTCTCCAGCCCTTCCAGTAACATGCGTCCTCCCTCCTCGTGTGTTGGACGCGGTTACCTTAGGGGCTGGTGGCATCAGGGGCAAGTACCGTTTGCGGCCCTTGATAGCGGCCAGCGCCACGCCTTGACGGGGGGCGCGAAGATCACCAGGTTGCCGATGAGGCTCACCACCACGCCGACGATGGAGACCGTCTGCCAGACAAAGCCTTCATAGAAGGTGGAGAGGGTGAGGGCCACCAGGGGGAAGAGCACGGTGGCGTAGGCCGCCTTGCTGGCACCGATGCGTCCCACCAGGGTGAGGTAGGCGGTGAAGGCGATGACGGAGCCGAAGATGGCCAGATAGACCATGGCGGCGAGGTAGCGCGGGTCGGTGGGCAGGGTGAGTGACTGACCGAGTACCGTGACCCAGCCCAGCAGCAGCGCCACGCCGTAGACCATGCCCCAGGGTACCATCTGCAATACGTGATAGCCCTGGCGCTGTCCCCGGGCGGAGACCAGGTTGCCCAGGGAGAAGCAGAGGGTGCCGGCGCAGGCAAAGAGCAAGCCCTTCCAGCCGTTTGCACCCAGTTGTGCATCCGCCAGCACCGGCCAGAAGAGCAGCAGGGTGCCAAGCAGCCCCAGCAACGATCCTTGCAGCCAGCGCAGGCCCGGTCGTTTACCCTCGAACAGCCAGAGATTGAGGCCGTTGAAGATGCTGGCGCTGGCGAAAATCACCGCCGACAGGCCGCTCGGGATATAGAGGGTGGCGTGGTAGAAACAGAGGAAGTTGGTGGAAAAGAGCAACGCGCCGAGCAGGGCAGCATAACGCTGGCCCGCCCAGGGCAGGCGCGGAAACTTGCCGCTCACCGTGAGCAGGGCGAACAGGGCCAGGGCCGCCAGGGCGAAACGATAGAGCACCGAGACCTCGATGGGGATGGGGCCGAGCTGCCAGGCGATGGCAATCCAGGTGCTGCCCCAGATGAGGACGGTGGAAACATAGAGCATCAGATTCATGGTGTGATCCCATCAAGAGAAGATGATGTGATCAGCATGAACCGTGAGGCGGGGTGCCGGCTTGCACCATCTTGCGGTTTTTTCAACGGAGGCGCAGCCTTTGACCATGAGGCGCGATAAGATGGCGACAGGAAAGGGGCGGCAAGTGCCAGAGAGGGACGCAAGCGTGCAGCATGCCATGCAGCAGACAAGACAGGCAGGGGTCTTTGATGCCCTGGTGAGCACCGGTGCCAGGCTGGAGGACTCCTGCTGGCTGGAGCCCGGACTCGGGGTGGCGAGCTGGTGCAACCGCTACGATCAGACCCGCTACCACAAGCCGGGCAACCACACCATCAGCGTCTACCTGCAGGGGGGCGAGCAGACCGAGCGGCTGGACGGCCCCGGTGGCCATGGCGGTGCCGGCAAGGTGTGCATCATGCCGGATCACCACAGGTCCGAGTGGCTGGTGCGCGAGGAGTTTCGCTTCTTCCACCTCTACTTCACCCCCGCCCACTTCACCCGTATCGCCGAGCAGGCGTGTGACAAGGAGGGGCGTCATCTGCAACTGGAAGACAAGACCTTCATCGACGATCCCCAGGCGGCGGCCCTGGTGCAGGGGCAATTGATGAAGCTGGACTGGCAGCACGGCATCGATCGCATGGCGCTCTCCCATGGTGCCTGGATGCTGATGCTGCACGCCTATCGCCATCACACCCGCGAGGCCCCGGCGCTGCCGGAAGTGCGCGGCGGCCTGGCCCCGGCCGTGGTGCGCCGGGTGCAGGAGTATCTGCAGGCTCACCTGGCCGAGCCGGTCACCCTGGGAGAGCTCGCCCGGGAGGCGGGTCTGAGCGAATACCACTTCGCCCGTATGTTCGGGCAGAGCCTGGGCTGTCCGCCCCACCGCTACCTGCTCGGGCTGCGGCTCAAGCGGGCCAAGCAGTTGCTGGCGGGAAGCGAGCCTCTGGCCAGCATCGCCGCCCAGTGCGGCTTCTCCTCCCAGGCCCATTTTGGTAACCGTTTTCGGGAGGCGTTCGGCCTGAGCCCGGGCCAGTGGCGAGCCCAGTTGTCATTCTCCTGTCACAGATAACCCTGAGACTCTGGGCAAAAGAGGTGTACCCTCTGTCTCTTGTCCATTGAAAGGAATGCCCATTGAATCATCGCAAACGTCAGACTCGTACTCGCCATCTCTGGTTCAACCACTGGAATGCCCCCCTCTATCGCGCCACCCAGCCGACGCCGCCCGAACCGCTCGTTCCTCACAGTTCCCGCTGAAAACGCCGTAACCCGATAGGATTTTTCCGGCAACTTTGCCACTATTGCGCCATCAGGATGGACTGGATATGGCCGCATGTTTCTGGAACGCATTGAAGTCAAAGGTTTTCGCGGAATAAATCGCCTCTCCCTCGGGCTGGACAACACCACTGTGCTCATCGGCGAAAACGCCTGGGGCAAATCCAGCCTGCTGCGGGCCCTCTGGTGCCTGCTGGGGGATGCCGAGCCCTATCAATTTGGTCAGGATGATTTTCACCGGCCCGAAGATCCCGAGCTCGAACCCTCGCGCACGCTGCAACTGGTGCTCACCTTCAGCGAGTATCGTCCCCAGATGTGCCAGCACTCCCGCCGTCTGGCCCGCCTCGGGGCGGCCTGGATCCCCCACAAGGACAAGTTCCACCGGGTGCATTATCGTGCCAGTGCCGAGTTGCAGGACGATGGCAGCGTGCTCACCACCCACGACTTTCTCGACGGCATCGGCAAGAGCCTGACCATCGACAACAACGAGGCGCTGGTGCGTCTGCTCATCACCATGAATCCGGTGTTCAGGCTGCGGGATGCCCGTACCGCCAGGGATGGTATCGAGCGGCTGCCCTGGGGGGATCTGTGCGAGCAGCGGCTGGACGAGCTGGCCGGCAAGCTCACCGATGAGCCCCAGCGCATCGGCGAGCCAGAACTCAAGGAGGCGCTGCAGGCGGTGCAGCAGTTGATGGAGCACTACTTCAGCGCCCTGGCGCCCATCAAGCACAAGCCTCGCAGCCAGCGGGATATCGTCAATCGCCCCATGACCCTGCGCAATCCCGGCAACCTGCAGGTGCTGCTGCGCAATGCGGACAACCGGGCGCTGCAACTGGCCATGGCGGGCATGGCGGCCATGCTGCTCCACGCCCGGGGCAACCGGGAGCTGGAGGAGGGGGCCAGACCCATACTGATGCTGGAAGACCCCGAGAGTCGCCTGCATCCCACCATGCTGGCCCTGGCCTGGGGTCTGCTGGAGCAGTTGCCCGGCCAGAAGCTGCTCACCACCAACTCGGGGGACCTGCTCTCCTCCTTGCCCCTCAATCAGGTGCGCCGTCTGGTGCGCCGCCAGCAGGACATCCTCTGCCATCAGTTGGGAGGGGAGCGCTACAGCAGCGACGATCTGCGCAAGATTGCCTTCCATGTGCGCATCAACAGGCCCATGTCGATGTTTGCCCGCTGCTGGCTGCTGGTGGAAGGGGAGACCGAGATCTGGCTGCTCTCGGAGCTGGCCCAGATCTGCGGCTACAGCCTGCGGGCGGAGGGGGTGCGCATCATCGAGTTCGCCCAGTGCGGCCAGGCCCCCCTCATCAAGGTGGCCCGGGACTTTGGCATAGAGTGGCACCTGCTCACCGACGGTGACGAGGCGGGCGCCAAGTATGCAAGCTCCGCCCGCTCCCTGCTCAAGGGGGAGCGCGAGCGGGATCGGCTGACCCAGTTGCCGGCGGCAGACATAGAGCACTACCTCTACCAGAACGGGTTCGAGGGGGTGTTCCGGCGTGAGGCGGGGGTCGGGGGGCGCTCCACCCTCAACGCCGGGCGCATCATCGCCAAGGCGATCCACCATCGCAGCAAGCCAGGCATGGCCCTGGCGGTGGTGGAGGAGGCGGAGCGCCTCGGCAGCGAGCACATTCCCCCTGTGCTCAAGCAGATGTTTGCCCGGGTGGTTGCCCTTGCCCGGGGACAAAGCTGACCGGCGACGTTGGGAAGACGGAGGGAGTTTGGATATACTCCCTGCCTCTTGTCCTTCCTTACCCTGTGATGGGTGCACCCGCACCCGGACTGCTGCCGGAGACCCTATGTTCGTCCAACTTCCTTTTTGGCTCTTTCCCCTGACCGGTCTGATGGCCCTGGGGGCCCTGATCGCTGTGGGGCTCGTCCTGTGGCGCGGGGATCTCTGCCCGGGCCAGCGCTCGCGGATCACTACCCAGCTCTTCTCGGTCTGGGTGATCACCGGGCTCTCCCTGATGCTGGCGGTGGAGGCCAAGGTTGCGGGCTGGCTCATCTGGAGCGGGGGGGCCGCCCTGGTGCTCGGTATCGTGCTCTCCCTGGTCCAGTCTCGCCTGGAGGGCAAGCGCGCCATCCCCGCCACCCTGCTATGGTTGCCCGCCATGCCGCTCGCCCTCTACGGGCTGGGTCTGATGCAGATCCAGGGCTGGCTCGGCGGCCTGCTGCAGATGGTGCTGCTGGGGTCGGCCTTTGCCCACCTGATGCTGCTACGTGCCCGCCACCGCCTGCAAGCCTTCAATCTGCTGCTGCCCCTGGCGGGGCTGGTCTCCGCCATCCTGAGTCTTATCTGGCTGGCGGTGCTGGTGGGTTGGCAGGGGAGCAGCGCAGGGCTCGACCCGCTGATCCCCGGGGTAGTGACCCAGGCCGGCCTGCTGGTCGCAGCCCTGCTGCTCTGGTTCAGCCCCATCTACCGTCAGCAGGAGACGGCCCCCGTGGTGGTCTCCGTGACCCTGTGCGGCCTCATCATCGCCCAGATTGCGGCGACCAGCGTGTTGCACCAGCTGGCCTGATCCCGGCGCATCCTCCCGCCCGCACCTTGTTGTGCGGGCTTTTTTTATGGCAAAGAGGGGCAAGTCGGGGGGAGCGCGGGGAGGGGCCTGAGGGGCGAGAGATCGCTAGCTGCCTGAAAAAACTGCGATTTGTTGCAAAAGAGCGCAGTATGTGACGGTTTAATCCCCGAATAAACTTTTTTTAGGATATTTACTTGCAATCTCAGCGTTGGCGCCTATTATGGGCGACCTCGGACGCGGGGTGGAGCAGCTCGGTAGCTCGTCGGGCTCATAACCCGAAGGTCGTCGGTTCAAATCCGGCCCCCGCAAC